>CACGLI010000012.1 GCA_902573865.1 uncultured Pelagibacteraceae bacterium | reverse complement strand
ATGTTAATTAACCAGTTAACGCATTCTGGAGCAGAAATAAAAATCATGTCCATTTTATTTTTAATAAGAACCTTTTTAATTTTGTTCATTTTTGAAAAATAATTTTCTCCAGAGTTTTTATCATTTATTAGCCAAGCTTTACTTTTAATTGAGTTTTTTTTTATTTTAATTATTTGGTCTATTAAATTGCTGTTTAAAGGCTTGAGTTGAAAATTTGAATTATTAAAGTATGCATTTAATAAATGGGAAGTATATAATTTTGGATCAAATCCAATTTTAAGTTTTTTTTTAATAATTTTTCTAAAACTTTTTGAGGGTAAGGTTATTATCTTAAATTTGCCTTTACATTGCTTTTGTGCTTGTAAAGTATATCTTCCATCCACAAATAGATAATTCTCTTTTAATAAAATAATTGCAAAACCGGCTGATCCTGTAAAATTAGAAATATTTTTTAATCTATCTTTATGAATTTGAACATTTTCATTAAAAAATTCATCATTTTTAGGAATAATGTATCCCTCTAAATGATTTAATTTTAAAATTTCTCTGAGTTGTTTTATTTTTTCCATTTAAGAATCTTTTTATTCTTATATCTCTCCCATCCGGGGCTTCTATATTCATTTTCTTGCTCTATAAAAAGATCTTGATTAATATCAAATTCTTCAAAATTATTATTTTCTAAACTTTCATTTTTTTCAATATTTTTTTCTGGTAGCTCGTTGACAAATCTTGACGGCAAAGAGTCCATCCAATCACCTTGAAAAGATCTTTTGATTGCAAAAGAAATAAAGGTTTCTTTTTTTGCTCTAGTTATAGCGACATATGCTAATCTTCTCTCTTCCTCGAGTGCAAAATCACCTTTTTCTTCTAACGATTTTTGATGCGGGAACAATCCTTCCTCCCATCCTGGTAAAAAAGTCACATCAAATTCAAGGCCTTTTGCTGCATGCATTGTCATCAAATTTATTTTTTCCCCATCCCAGTCTTGATCAACAGAAGTTGCTAAAGCAACATGTTCTAAAAAAGCATTTAAATTGTCGTAGTCTCTCATTGCACGAATTAATTCTTTCAAGTTTTCTAATCTATTTTCATTTTCTAAATCTTTTTTGTTTTTTAAAACAAGTGAGTAACCTGACTCATCTAGAATTAATTTCAAAAGATCGTAGTGTTTAATTTCTTCAGACTCTCTTCTCCATTTATGTATTAATTTTATGAGAGAACTAATAGTATTTTTTATTTTAGGTTTGAATCCATTTGACTCAATTATTTTTATTATAGAGTCCTCAAGACATAATTTGTGTTTATTAGAAAATTCATATATTTGATTAATTGTACTGGTTCCTATTCCTTTTTTTGGTGCTGAGAGAACTCTTTCTAGAGCTAAATCATCAAATTTTTGGTTAACAATTCTCAGATAGCATACCGCGTCTTTTATTTCTGCCCTCTCATAAAATTTAATTCCGCCTAAAACTCTATAATTTATTCCAACTTTCAAGAATCTCTCCTCAAATTCTCGTGTTTGATAGATTGCTCTAAGCAGAATAGAAATATTATTTAAAGAATATTTTTTCTTAAGTTTCTTTTCAATTATATCAGCTACACCCTCTGCTTCCTCCCTGCCAGTCCTATAGCAATTTAATTTTACAAGTTCTCCACCTTCACTTTCTGACCATAACTTTTTACCAACGCGGTTTTCGTTGTTAGAAATTAACCCTGAAGCAGTCTCTAAGATATTTTTTGTAGATCTGTAATTTTGTTCTAATTTATATACTTTACAATTAGGGTAAATTTTATCAAAAGTAAGAAAATTTTTAATTTCAGCTCCACGCCAACTATAAATCGATTGATCATCGTCACCTACGCAACAAATATTTTCATTTTTGTTTACTAAAAGATTTAACCACTTATTCTGAATAAAATTTGTATCCTGAAATTCATCTACTAAAATATATTTGAAATTGCTATTATAAATTTTTCTAATTGAACTATCATTTTCAAATAATTTTACACAAAATAGAATTAAATCTCCGAAATCAAAAGCATTTAAATCCTTAGTCTTTTTTTGATAAATATGATAAATTTTTTTTATAGTATTTTCTAATGTGTTCGATTGATCTATTTTTATATCATCTGGAAGAAGTCCTTTATTTTTCCATTTATCAATAAATGATATCACAAACTGTGGAGATACTTTTTTTAAATCTATATTTTCAGACTCTAATATTTTTTTTAAAAGCTTCTTTTGGTCATCTGTATCAAGAATAGTAAAATTGCTTTTATACCCGAGAACATCTGCATGTCGTCTTAAAATTTTTACACTAATAGAATGAAATGTTCCTAGCCACGGCAAAGAGTTGGAAACATTTTTTAAATTACTTATGATCCTGTTTTGCATTTCTCTTGCAGCTTTATTTGTAAATGTGACGCAGAGTATTTGATTAGACCAAGCTTTTTTTTCACTTATTATGTATGCAAGTTTTGTTGTTAAAACCTTAGTCTTTCCAGATCCTGCCCCTGCAACTATTAAGCTTGGACCGTCCGTATCCATTACAGCTTCTTTTTGATTTTGATTTAATCCTGCTAATAATTTATCGATCAATTTCATAATTTACAAAATAATTTATATACCACTTAAAAAATAAAAAAAATGGAATTTAGGTTGAATATCAATCTACTTTGGCTTTGTCATAGAAATTGGGTTCATAATTTTTTTGAAACCCTTCTCATCTAACACACCAGCTTTTATTATCTCATGTTTAAGAGATGTACCATTTTTGTGAGCTAATTTTGCTATTCTGGCTGCTTGATCATATCCTATGGTTGGTGCTAAAGCAGTCACACTCATTAAAGAGTTATCTAGTAAATGCTTTATCCTTTTTTTATCAGCTTTTATTCCTTTAACGCAGTATAAAGCAAAAGTTTTTGCTGAGTCAGCCATTATCTCAATTGATTGCAAAATGTTATGTATTATTAGTGGTTTAAAAACATTTAATTCAAAATGACCATGTGACCCAGCCATTGTTATACCATTGTGATTTCCAATTACCTTGACACATACCATCGTAACAGCCTCTGATTGTGTTGGATTTACTTTCCCAGGCATAATAGAGGAACCCGGTTCATTTGAAGGCAATATTAGTTCTCCATAGCCAGCTCTTGGCCCGGATCCTAGAAATCTTATATCATTAGCTATTTTCATCAAACAAACTGCAGCAGTATTCATTGTGCCAGAAAAATTCACTATTGAATCATGAGCAGCAAGAGCTGCAAATTTATTTGTAGCATTCTTAAAAGGTAATCTAGTTATTTTGGATATTTCTCTTACTACTTTTTTATCAAAATTTTTTCTTGTATTTAACCCCGTTCCTACCGCCGTACCTCCTTGTGCAAGATAATATATTTCTTTAAGCGCGCTCTCAATTCTCTCTATACATTTTTTTAATTGAGCATGATATCCTGAAAATTCTTGGCCTAAGGTAATCGGTGTCGCGTCTTGTAAATGAGTCCTTCCAACTTTAACTATATTTTTAAATTCTTTTACTTTCTTAAATATTTCTTTTTCAAGAAGTTTTAGAGAAGGCAATAATTTTTGATTTGTTTTAAGTGCTATTGAAATATGCATAGCAGTGGGGAATACATCATTTGTTGATTGTGATTTATTAACATGATCATTTGGATGAATAGGTTTTTTTGTGCCCATTTTCCCCCCCATCATCTCTATAGCTCTATTTGCTATAACTTCATTTACATTCATATTTGTTTGTGTGCCCGAACCTGTTTGCCAAACTTTTAATGGAAAATGCTTATCATGTTTTCCTTTTATTACTTCATCAGCAGCCTTAATGATATATTTGCTTAATTTCTTATCCAAATCTTTATTTTTTGCATTCACGATTGATGCAGCTTTTTTTACAATTGCGATTGAGTGAATTACGATTGGTCTTACTTTAAAATCTCCAATATTAAAATATTTATTAGATCTCTCTGTGCTAGCACCCCAATACTTATCACCAGGTACTTTTATTTTTCCTATGCTGTCAAATTCTATTCTATATTTCATTAGTGATTCTTTGCTATAATACACTTTTATTAATAAATTATAAAATATAAAGGAATATAAATGACAAACTTTGAACACGTGAAAGTCTTTATGCAAACTTTTGGCCAAGAAGTGAAAGAAAAAGCGGAATTTCCAGACAATGCAATTTTAAAGTTAAGAATAGATTTAATTAAGGAAGAACTGGATGAGCTTAAAGAAGCAGTGTCAAGAAAAGACCTTAAAGAAGTCGCAGATGCTTTGACAGACATACTTTATGTCACTTATGGTGCTGGACACGCTTTTGGGATTAATTTGGACAAATGTTTTAGTGAGGTACAAAATTCAAATATGAGCAAGTTAGGCATTGATGGTAAACCGATTTATAATGATCAGGGAAAAGTTATGAAGGGTCCTAATTATTTTAAACCTGATTTGACAAAATTTATAAATCAATGAGTGATAATTTATTTTGGATATTGACTGGTATCGCTTTAGGTTTGGTAATATATTTCGGTGATAAATATTTATTTTAAAATTTAATCATATTTTTTTTAATATCTATTACAGAATATTCATCGTTAAAGCTTAAATGATGAGTTCCTACAATATCATCAAAAAAAATAGGTTTGATGTTATCTAATTTTTTTTCATCATAATTTTTTTCATTAATTGTTTGAATCTCATTTATGTCGAATTCCATACCATAATTATTAAAACCTGCTCTTTGACTAATTCTAAATATTTTTTCATTATCTATAACTAATCCCGCATTTCTTGCCTTTTCGGTTAAAGAAATAATTGGATTGTTTTGGTGGGGGGTCCAATGCTCGGTAAGTGGTCCATTTCTTGAAAAATAAATCGAGAGTTCCGAAGACGCATCTAAGTTATTCTTATCCGTATTTGTTAAAAGCCACCAAATATTATCTCTATTGAATATTAAAGTATCAACCGCAAAAATATTTTTTATTAGAGTTTTATGAAAAACCCACTTTAAAGGAAAATCAACGCATTTATATAACCTTATATCTTTTTTTTCTCGAGTTTCAGGGCACATGTAAAAAGTGTCATTAAATTTAAAAATGAACGGAAAAGATAGATGAAAATCTTCCTCTAAAATTTTACCTAAAAATCTACTTTTATTATTCTCTAATTTAAAACAAGAAATACTTCCTTGTTTTTTTTTTAGATTAAAGTCTTCTACAAAAACATAATTTTTTTGATCGTGTTTTACTAAAAAAGGATCAGCTATAAATCTACCTTTTGGGTTTTCTATTTTAGTAAATTTTTCTAAATTTTTTTTATCAAATCTATCTCTAATAAAAGCTATGCTCCAAATTTCTTTAAGCTTAAAAATTTTGAGAAAAATTTTTTTTATTAAAAACAAATATGTAAAAAAAATATATCTTAATAACTCAAAAAAATTTGGCTCCTTATAAATCTTAGTATCGTGAGTATCTTTTTTAATAAACTCAAAGTTATTATTAGTTAAATAATTGTTTACAGTTTTATTGAAATGTTTAACACTTTGTTTGTAAACAAAAAGTTGATTGTACAAATAAAAAAGTTTTGTAATAACACTTCCTTTAAAAAGAACATCACCCTCATCTAATTCTTCATTTAACTTTTGAATTATAAAACCTGTAGATGGATTTTTATTATAGACCTCCCAAAATCCAGGAGGCAGTCCCCTATAAATTTCATTATCACCATGATGAAAGGATATTATACCTTTTTTTGTAATTTTGAGAATTTCTCCTTGTATAATACCGCTCTCAATTCTAATTATAGCATCGAGTTCCCGATCAGCTATTTTGCTAATATCTTTTTCATTATAAGTGCAAAAATTATTTTTATTTCCAAAAATTGGTTCTAAATAAATTTTTTCTATGTTTTTTTGGGATAAATCAATTTTTTTAAAAGAAAAACTCTTAAAAAATAAATTGAAGAGGATATTCTCAATTACTGTTAAAATTTTGAATAAAATTTTTTCAATTATTTTTACAATGGAATATCTTTTAAAAATAGAAGTTTGATTTTTTTTATTTATGATTAAACAGTCTATCTTTACACTTTTATTAAGAAATAAACTTGAAATAAGCTCACCGTTAAAACCATTATGCTTTAAATTTTCAAGCATAATACCGATTTTGGGTTTATAATCGTTACTAATCATAATCAATATTGAAAAACATGTTATTTTATAAGATAAATCTAATTTAATTAAATTATAACAATTTTTAATCTGTGGAAACTAAAAAAAATATTATTTACTTATGTGATGCAGAGAAAAAAGCATCTGGCGGCGCAAAGATTATTTATCAACATTCACAAATTATAAATAGTTTTACCGGTTATAGTTCTGAAGTGCTTCACATCAAGTTAAAAAAAAGTGCTAAATGGAAAATTTCTTTAACAAAAAAGATTGGTTTAAGTAATAGTAATCATCACGGTTGGCAACTAAATCAAATTAAAGCTTTAGTCAATTTTAAACACAATTGGTTTCATAATAAAATTATAATAAAAAATAATTTTAATTTTAATCCATCGAAAGATCTTGTAATTTTCCCAGAAATTTATGCTCATTTAGCAGAGGATTTATGCATAAAAAAAAATATAAGTTACGGGATATTCGTACAAAATGGTTATTCAATTAATTCATCAAGTAATTTAAAATTAATAAATAATGTTTACAACAATGCTAAATTTATTCTCTCTTATTCAAAAGATATTAATGAATGTATCCAATTAAACTTTCCCAATATAACAAAGAAAATCGTAAATATTAATATTTCAATTAACTCGAAAAAATTTTCCTTTAATAATAAAAAAAAAAATTTAATAACCTATATGAGTAGAAAATTACCCAACCATAGCTCAAAGGTAATCTCTATTTTGAAAAGATATTTACCCTTAAAATGGAAAATTAAAGATTTAAATAATATTAGTGAAAAAGAAGTATATAGAAATCTCAATCAGTCCAAAATATTTTTATCATTTTCTGAGCTAGAAGGTTTGGGGATACCTCCACTAGAAGCTGCTTTGTTTAATAACCATGTAATTGGGTATATCGGTGAGGGTGGAAAAGATTATTGGAAAAAGCCAATTTTTACAAAAATAAGTTCTGGTGATATCAAAAAATTTGTACACGAAATTGTCAAAAAAATTAAAAATAAAAATTTTACAAATAAAAATTTAGCAGTCCAAAGAAAAAAAATAAGAGAAGACTACTCATTAAAAAAAGAAACTATAAGTTTAAAAAAATTTCTCAGAAAAATTATTTAATTTTTCATAAGGTCATGTCTCAAAATATCACTTGCTATCTGTTTGTTACCTATTGGAGCAAGATGAACATGATCTATAAAAAAGATTTTTTTATCACTTAAAGAGTCCATTAGGTTTATAAATGATAAATTATTTTTATTAATTTCCTCTATTATTAAAGGATAAACAGTTTCAAATTGTAATTTAATTTGTTCATCTAAATTTATATGATCAACTAAAGAGTCCGTAAAATAGGCTACTGGTTGTAAAATTGGCACAAATTTTATATTGTTTTCTTTTGAAATAGAATTAGCTATTTTCCAATTGTTTACAAGAACTTGAGCAATTTTCTTACTTTTATTTTGGTTTTTGTCACAATCAAAATATGAATTCTTTTCTACACTTAAATTAAATTTTGCAACAATTCTTTTAATAGGCTCAAAGAAATTTATAGTGTAAGATTGCACATATTTTTCTCCCATTATTTTTTGTTTAAAAAAACTTTCTCTTGCACCGGAATAATAATTATTTTCGCTTCTACATTTATGGAAAACATCATTAAACCCATCATAAAATAAAACCACCTTAGGTTTATGACGAATAATATTTTTAATATAAAGGTTTAATTCTTGAGAAGATGTATATCCAAATTCCCCTAAATTTAATGTAGATATATTAGCTATCTGTTCAAGATAAGCTGGAATAGTTTCATGATCTCTTACTCCGGACCCCCAAATAGTTGATCCACCAAAAACCCATACATCTTTTTTAAAATTGAAGTCTTCTTCAATCTTGTTTAATCGATAACCATTTACAATATTTATTGTCTGCCCTTTAAAATCATCTCTTTTCCAACCAATGTAATCATAGTAAGAGGATTTTAATAATTTTTCCTCTTCGAAATGAACTGATGGCCATTCCAAATCTTTATAAATTGGAAGATTTACTCTTTTATCAATTTTCTTGAGGGGGCTCTTTGATGTTATAAATTTATAAAAATCAATTGATATTGCTAATGTTAGGACTGAAGTGGCTAAAATAGCAAAAAATAACAATATATTTAGAATTATAATTTTTTTCATCTTTTAAATTTTTGATATATTTCCTCTGAGACATAAATTAAATCTGTTTTAAATTTTATATCTGATAGAAGACTTCCACCATTAGTCATCGTAAATAGTCTAAATCCATATGGATTTAAAATTTTTTCTATATCGTAAAAATTTAATGGGTTCTCGTACACTTCACTAAAAATAAGCTCAAGAAAAATTATTTTTATTTTATTTTTTTTTAACAAATTTTCACAACCTTTTAACACTTTATCCTCGTAGCCTTCTGTATCTATCTTTAATATATCAATGTTTTGAATGTTATGTTCTTCGGTGTAATCATCTATTGAAATCACATCTACATCAACTGTCTCTCGAGTATAATCTCCACCACTTTTATTAAATTGTTTATTTCTCTCCTCAAGCCATTTGGTTCCTGGAATAATTTTTTTAAAACTTGAGTGTCCTGAACAAGCTCTTATATTAAATTTTAGTTTTTCTTTTTTATCTCCAACTGCAAGATTATTGATTTTTACTGTTTTAAAATTATCATATTGATTTTTAATTTTCTTAGCCTCAATATTATTAGGTTCAAAAGCATGTATGATTGCACCAGGAAAAATACTTAAGTAATTTCTAATAGTTTGTCCTTTATTAGCTCCTACATCAAAAATTACAGGACTCTCATTACTAACTAATTTTTTTTTTATTAAAAAAGTTTCAGTTTTATCAATTATGGAATTTTTTACTATTTTAAAACCAAAATATTTAAAAACCTTTTGAATAATACTTTTCATATAAATTAATTTTTTAAAATTTTGTGTAAGAATTTTCTTTAGGTTTAAAAAAGTATCTTAGAACTAACCTATCATTTATAGTTGGCTTCGAACCTCTATGAATGCCACCCTCATTAAATATAACTGCATCACCTGCTTTAGCCTCATAGTCATAAATAGATTTTTTATTATCTTCCAAACTTTGAGACTCAACTAAAAAACTCTTTAATAAATTTTTATCATTTAATTGTTCTTCAATGTAATCGTAATTTTTTTTGATATTTAAAAAGCTTCTAAACTGATTTAAAGACCAATAGGGTGAGTAATCTAATTTCTTTGTATATATGCCCTGTCTGATAAGAAATCCAATTTTATGAGTTTTAGGAATATATGACATACATCCATTTCCTGATGATACATCCGATAGATAAACAAAAATCTTTAAATTACAATCGTCTGGGTGAAGAAAGTTTTTTATTTTTTTATCTCCTTTTTCGTCACTGTAAGCTCTATCAGTATGCCACGGCAAAATTGCACTATCTCCCTTTTTGCTGATATAACCATCTATGTTAGATAGTTCCACATTTTTTCCAAAATAATCTTTACTAAAATTTTCCAATTTTTTTGTAGAAACAATTTTTAGCACTTTTAAATCTGAAAACAGTCTAGAATACTTAAAAGAAATTGCTTTAAATAGAAAATTTAATGCAGTCCTTGAAAAATAATTATCTTTATGTTTTTTTTCTTTACAATATTTACTGCAAATAAATTTTATTGAATTTAATTCTTCTTCGTTTAAAAAATTCTTTATCTTAACAAAGCCGTTATCTTTTAATTCTTCTAATGAATTATGATCAAGAGCACTCATATTTTATTGTACTAATCATTTTATTAAAAAACAACCTCCCATAGAATTTTCATAGAAAAATTGATATTCTTTATCAGAAAAATAATTATCCCAAGCTTTTTTTGAACCATCAAAAATACTTTGATTATAGTCGTCACAAACTATAACTCCATTTTTTTCTAACCTCGGGAAAAAAAATTCAAGTGATTTCATTGTGGGTTCATACAAGTCTACATCAATATGAATAAAAGAAAATTTTGAGTCACTTACATCTTTAAATCTCGATGGAATCCATCCTTTATAAAATTTGCAAAAGCTAAAATCTTTTAAAACCTCTTCCTTTACGAACGACTCTGACGAAGAGAATTGATCTCGAATTCTTTCGTTTTCATTTTTATTCAATTCATTAAAATTTTTGTCATTAATTGTTGATTTGGATAATCCCTCGAAACTATCAAATATGTGGAAATTTATTTCTTTTTTATGCTCTTCAATTAGTTTTGATATAATGAAAGATGAATGACCTTTCCAACAACCACATTCTGCGAAATCAAAAACTTTTTCTTGTGATAATACATATTTTACGATTTGAATAAGATTTAGAAATCTATTTTGTTTATAAAAATTTTCGCTTTCCTCATTTAAAGATTTGCGTAAACCTTCTTTATATAACTTATAATTCTCATTTTTTATATCATATAAAATTAAATCATTCTTATCTAGAACTTCTGTTCCTGGTTTATTTTTAACAATTTTGTATCCTACTAAAGAGAATATTTTTTTTATCAAATTTTTCATAATTACTAGCTAGATACCTATACTTTCGGATCGTTATCTTTCGAGCTTGTTAATTGTATCGGTATATTAATCACCAAATGTAATATAAACCTTAAATTTTCTTTTACAATAAATTTATTAAGAATAAAATTTAAATATTTTTTTTAAACAAAAAATGATATAAAAAATATATGAATTTTTTTTACGGTGTAAATAATAATTTACTAAAATCAGAGATCCAAATACCAATATTTCAAAATAGAAATTTAAGAAAATCAAATTATAAATTATTTAAAACATATCCTGAAAATAAAAAATGGATCTTAAAAGAAATAACTAGTAAAAAAATTAATGATTATTTTTATATTTTACAAAACGATGATATCTCAAATAATGAAATATTTTTTTTAGCAGAGGAAAATATTGTAAGTATATTTGATGAAAATAAATTAAAAAAATTTAATAATTTTACAGATACAAGCCCCGCCTATAGAGCCAACTTTAAAATATATTTAGACCAAGGTGGTTTCTCCTCGTATCAATCTGATTATCCCTATTCAATGGTAACAAAAAAAGGCTCAATTTTAAGCTCAATAAGTTCGATAGCAAATGCAGAAGCAGATAAAAACTTTGTTTTAATTAAAAATATTTTTGAAGATCCAATTGAAGAAAATTTTAGAGCGTACTTAGTGAATTACAAGAATAAATGTATAGAGGATCAATTTGAAATTAAAACAAATTATACAAATTGTATCGAAATAAATAATAAACTTATAAAACCAGAAATATTTTTAGTTACTGATAAGTATGTAGGAGTGCCCATGTATGTTTCAAAAAAAAATAATTTTTTATCATTTGAACACACACATCCACCTCATGAGTATATTTTAAGTGATAATAAATTTGTGAAAATTTCAAATTTGAAAAAAGAAATAAATGAAATCATTAGTTAAAAAATTAGCAAATACAAATATTGGTATATTTTTTAGAAATTCTTTAAAATTTAAGCCAGTGCATTTAAAACATTTTACAAAAAACTATCCAATAAGTGTAAGCGATGCATTTTTATGGAGAACTGATAATGGATACAAAACTAAGTTTAAATACTCTGATATTTTAGCATTATTTTATAAAATAAAAAATTCTTGGGTGGAGTTTCATTTTTATTCAAAAAACAATGATTTGATAAAAATAGAAAAAATAAAAAATTTAGATTTATCGAATGAACTCGAAATTACCTCAAAATACTTAAATAATTTAGAAGATTACGGAACATTTTATATTTATCATTATTCAGAAAAAACTGATCAATTAAATAATCAAGATATCATTAGTAATAGATGTTATTTAGGATATTCTCAAAATAATAATCTTTATTCTTTTGTTCACGGAAATACCCTTGGAAGATTTACAAATATTTTTTCAAAAGAAAATATTTCTACTGATATTGTTAAAACTTCATTTTTTCAAAACCACACATATACGATTCAAAAATACTTTAATAATTTTGATGAAAATGAATTATTTTTTGTAAATCCAACCTCCAAAACAATAAAATTTAATATTGAAAATGAATACTTTAAACTAGGGCCTCATTGTTCGATATTACATAAAGTAAAAAGTCCCATGATTTCCATAAAATCAAATTGCTTATTTCTTAGGCCAACTATTTTTAGTTACAAAGGAAAATACTTAGACGTTCATCATTCTTAAAAAATAATGGTTAAAAAGCTCTCTTATATATTTTTTTGTATTCTTGTCTTTTTTGATAAAATTTTTAAAATTCTGACAAGAAGAAGTATATTAATTTGGTTTTATGACTTTATGCAAGAGAGGTCATATAGATCAATAAAAATTTTAAATAGAGATATTAAATTTTTTACTCCTAACCAAATTACTAGTTGGAGGGTTAATACTTATTTTAGCAAAGAACCTGAAACTTTAGAATGGATAGATAGCTTTGAAAATAAAGATGACATTGTATTTTGGGATATTGGGGCCAATATTGGTTTATACTCAATCTATAATTCGATAAAAAATCCTAAATCTACAACCATAGCTTTTGAACCTTCGTCCTCAAATTTAAGAATACTCACTAGAAATATTTCAATTAATAATTTTGAAAAAAAAATTAAAGTTGTTCCTTTACCACTCACTAATAAAGAAAATATTTTTCAAGAGATGAAGGAAAAGAATTTCGTTGAGGGAGGCGCATTAAATACTTTTGGAGAAAAATTTGACTTTGAAGGCAAGGAATTTAACCCACAAATGAAATATAATTTACTTGGGACATCAATGAATTATTTTATACAAAATTCTATTTTAAACATTCCTGATTATATCAAGATTGATGTCGATGGAATAGAACATTTAATATTAGAAGGTGGAGATAAATTTTTAAGCAATGAAAAAGTAAAAAGTTTATCTATCGAAATAAACGAAAATTTTATAGACCAGTTTGAGAAAATAAAAAAATTCATGGATAAATATAAATTTAAAATTTTACATAAAAAACAAAACGCTGATTTACTTTTCGAAGGAAGTAAATTTGATAAAACTTATAACTATATTTTTACAAAATAAACGGCGTTCTGTTTTTACCCTCGTTCAAAGATTATTTTGATTTAAGTGATTTTATTATTTGTTTTCCAATTATTTCTCCAAGTAAGGGTGGAACAGCATTCCCTATTTGAAGGTTCTTACTAGATTTACTTCCATAAAAAATAAATTTATCTGGAAAACCTTGTAATCTTGCTCCCTCTCTTGTTGATAGTGCACGGTTTTGAAACGGGTGGATACACCTTGTCGATGATGGAGTACCAAAGTTTCTTGTTATTGTTGGAGACGGTTGGGCCGGATCAATTCTAGCGTATACATTGTTAAAATAATTTTTTGGTCTTAAATTTAAAGGCAAATCACTTATGTCTCCTTTTGGAGGAACCAAACTTATAATTTTTTGCATTCTTTTCCCATAATTTGAACAATTATGTTCTGTAAGTACTTTAATAGTTCCTCTCATTCTTTTTTGATAATCGTTTTTGGGTTTGCAAGAATAATTACTTTTTTCTTCTCCAACATTTAATTTAGGCAAGTCAGAAATAGCAGACATAACTGTTAAATATTTATCTTCAAATAAATTTTTGTTTTTGGATTTACTAATTTTTGGAAATTCAAACCGATATCCTTTGGCAACACCTACTACGATTGTTCTTTTTCTGAGTTGTGGTAATCCATAGTCAGCAGCATTCAAAACATCTGTAAATACACTGTATCCAATACTCTCAAGTTCGTGGATTAATGTTTCATATGCTTGACCATTATAAAGTGATTTAAAACCAGCAACATTTTCAAAAATAACTGCTTTAGGAGTGGTTTCGTTGACTGCTCTTAAAAATTCCCAAAACAAAGAGTTTCTTTTATCTTTTTTATTTTTACTCCCGACAGTGCTAAAACCCTGACAGGGCGGTCCACCACATAATATATCTATAGATTTATACCCAATTTTTTTAAGTTCATTTTTAAAATCCACATTATGAATATCTTTGTTCAGCATCTTTGTTTTAGGATGATTAAGTTCAAAAGTTTTTGCAAAATCTTTCTCTATCTCATTTGCCAAGACTATTTTTATATTATTTCTACTTAATCCAAGAGAAAAACCTCCAGCACCACAAAACAAATCTATGCAATTAAAATTCTTCATAATTTAAATTATAATATTAAAGGATTTTTTTCATCAATTTTAAATTGTGACGAAATTGAATTTGTCCTTGATGCCATTGAACAAGACCAAAAGGTAGTTGAATAGTTGTTCCTCCAAAAGTTTTATTTTTGCCAGGAACTATCATTACTTTGAAATTTTCATTATGAATGTTCTCTGACAATTTTCTTATATTAAATATATTATCGGAGCTGTTCTCTCCTAATTCATTCTTATACCAAATAAAATCTGCCCAGTCTGATTTATTTTTTGACAAACCTCTTTCAAAACAGAATAAGAAAATATCTCTTATATTTTCCTTAAACCATTCGATAAATTTTTTTGATAATTGTAAATCATGTTGTTGTAAAGTAATCCAAGAAATTCTATTTTTTCTCATTTCATATCCTTTTATTTTTTCTTTTTTTTTATCTTCAATGTTATTTATTTCAGTATTTTCGATTATTTTAGTTATATCATCTGCACCAGCAAAAAATAATTTAAATGCTCTTTTAATATTTTCTGGCACCTTACATTCAAATTGGATTTCAAAACCATTTATAAATCTATCAACTCCAATAAGATAAGACTGACCCTCCTCGCCTTTTTTAATCGATATATTGATTTTTTTGTCATTAATTAAGGTTATTTTTAAATCTGTTTTAGACTTTGTGCCTCCACCAAAAACATCTTCAACGTTTTTTTCATTTAAACCTCCTACTGTTGCAGTTTCTATCTTGGAATTGAAATTACATTTTTTTTCAAGATTTTCTCTAAAAAATTTATTGTTGTTAATTTTTTTTGCAATAATTATCTCATTTGAATGACCACTTATTTTTGCATGCTTCCAACCTTGAGATCTATTTCTTGAATTCATTTTTACTAAAAGAGGGGCGTTCTGTTGCCAGGTGCCCTTGACCATTTAACTTTATTTATTATTATATAATAATTTTAACACAACCAGAAGCCCTCATTTCTTTGCTGGGTGAGTCCGTATTGTGTCCGCCAGTGAGTCCGGATATGATGTGTTAAATATGTTTGCTGAAATAAATGCAGAATTTTTAAAACAATGGAAAGAATTTCCAGGCACGAATACTTTAAAGTATTGTTTCGTTATAATTGGACTGTTATGTTGGTTAGAATATTTTATACCTGATTTAAAATTTGCCTCTTATTATTTAACGATACTTCTACAGTCTACAGAAAATATACTCATAATGTTTTTTGGTTATATTATAATCGCTGGTTTGTTTGCCTGTAGTTTCTTTTGGCTGCCTTCCTATTTATGGATATTTTTAAAAAGGTTAAAAAACAGATAAAATGAAAAAACTTTTAGCGATCATGTTTGTAATCATGTTTTTATTTAGCTGCTCAAAAAAAAATGCAAAAAAAGCAATGGAAAACTGTGCTGATGGAATGTTTGTAGACTCTTTTAGTTCAGATCAAGCTTTAATGGTTCTCAATCAAAACTTTATAAAAATTTATCCATATTATAATAAAATTAGAAAGATGAGCGAAGAAATTTTAGATATGGATACTAAACGAGGAAAAATCAATATAAAGATAAAAAAAATTGATGATGAAATAGAGCAAAGAGTTAGTGAAGCTAAAAAAGCTAATGTTCCCCAAAGTGAAATAAATAAATTTAGAGAAAAAATGTTTGAAAAAACCGTGCCTCTTAGCCAAGAAGCCTACGCATTAAATTGGGATAGAAAAAGAAAGACACAAGAGCAAAACGATTATCTTTTCATAAATAGAAAAAAAATAATTAAAAAAGCAAAAATAGAGGATAAATTTAATTTAAAAGATTATTCTAAAATGCACGAATATTGTGAAATTTTATATAATAAAGCTCCGGATACTTTTTTAATTGAATTTAAAAATTCTAAACTATAAAAAAAAGTCGAATTAAAAAGTTAATTATGTTATAAGATTTTAGTCCTGATTTAGAACTAACTCTACTTGCTTGGACTTTAAACAAACGCTAAAGGAGAAAATGAAACTAAAAATACAATCAATAAAAAACTATTTTAAATCAAAAAAAGATAGAGGTTTAAAACCAATTTTTTTTGAAAAAATAGGAGATTCGAAAACATCTCGAGACCAAAAATTAAAAAATTTGATTAAAGTATTAGAGTCTCAGGGTTTTAAGATAAAAAATAAAAAATAAACTTTTTTACTGTGCCCTATGTGTGCCCGCAGTTAAAAAAGTTGTGAATTAATAAGCGTTAACGCCAATAAGCAGGGGCGTTCTGTTGCCAGGTGCCCTTAACCTTTTAACATTATACAACAATTCTAGATCATAAAAAACGTCTATTTCTTTGGTGAGTGTGATCGTATTGTGATCGCCAGTGTGTTCGATTATGATGAGTCCAATGAAAAAACTATCAGCGATCTTATTTCTGGGTTTTGTTATAGTTAGCTGTTCAAGCAAAAAAGAAAGTGCGTTAGAAAACTGTGCTGACAATAAAGCAGTGTACTACAAATCTGAAGACATTTACCCGGGTTTTTTATTTAGAAACCTGGGCGCTAAATATAACAAAGCTGAAAAATTAATTGATGAAGCAAACGCTTTATGGAATGAAAAATCAGAACTATCGATATCTTTAAGTCGATTTCAAAGGACTTCATTTGAAAGAAAAAAAAGAATAAATACCGGCAACTTACTTTTAAATTTAGGGTTAAATAGCACACCACCAGCAAAAAGATCAAATGTTATACTGCCACCGGCTTTGGAAAATCTTGATCCAAAAGATACTAGAGTAGTTGAGTTTAAAGATAAAATTATGGATACTTATCAAAAAAAACTTAGAGAGTACAAAAAAACACAAAAAAAAGAAGAAGCTCTTAGACAAAAAGCATCAAATATGTATCAAAGAGAAAGCCATACAATAATTAAAAAAGTTAATTTAAAAAGAAAATCTCAAGTTCCAATTTATGCAGATTGGCTAACTGAATGTGAAAAAAAATACAATCAAACTCCAGATAGTTTCGTTTTAAGATGGGCTGATTGATAAAATTCTAATTCCCCCGCACACCAAGTTTTTCTTTCATCAGTGTGATCCTATTGTGATCTAATTAAAAAAAGTTGTGAATTAATAAGTGTTAACGCCAATACGCAGGGGCGTTCTGTTGCCAGGTGCCCCGGACCCCGTCACTCAATTAACAAGTTAATTAAGCAGCAAGTGCAAATTTATTATTTGCATTTATAATTAGCCCGTTACGTCGGAACAATCTCGAACGAAAGAAAAGCTTTTAGACATCCGTCGAGCCTAATTCACCCCCGTTATTTTAATGGTGGAGGTGGTGGGTACTGCCCCCACGTCCGCAATGTTTATTACGAATTTCGTTTATCGTCATAGTTGGCAAGCCAACAAGGTCTTATATTTCGATACGATTTTTTGTTCAATAGTTAAGTTAATTAAGATTTTTTTTGCATTCTGCCTTAAAAATAGCTAATCAATAAAATAAAATAAACTTCTAATGTTTAAAATTCCTAGTCAAATCAGCAATATATTTAAAAACAAAAAAGTCTTAATTACAGGGCATACAGGTTTTAAGGGTCAATGGTTATCAGTTTTTTTAAAAAAAATGGATGCTAATATTTTAGGTATTTCATTAAATACCAAAACAAAACCATCACACTTTAAATTACTGAATTTGAAAATTAAAAATAAGTATTTTGATATAAGTGAATTAAAAAAGCTAAAAAAAACTATAAATAGCTACCAACCTGATTTTATATTTCACTTAGCAGCACAAGCTTTAGTAAAGAAATCTTATATCAACCCATATCAAACTTGGTCTTCAAATTTTAATGGAACTTTAAATCTCTTAGAAGTGCTTAGAAATTATAAAAAAAAAGTTAATGTTATAATGATAACAAGTGACAAATCTTATAAAAATGTTGAACAGAAGTCTGGTTATAAAGAGGATGATGTTTTAGCTGGTATTGATCCTTATAGCGCATCAAAGTCTGCAGCAGATATTTCTATTACATCTTACTTTTTATCTTTTTTAAAAAATAAAAAAAATATCTCAGTTGTAGTGGCGAGGGCGGGGAATGTAATTGGCGGTGGCGACTGGTCCGAAGATAGATTAATTCCTGATTGTGTAAAATCATGGTCAAAAAAGAAAACAGCAAAGATAAGAAATCCAAATTCAACAAGACCATGGCAACATGTTTTGGAGGTCACATGGGGTTATATTATATTAGGAGCATTTTTAAAAAAAAAGAAAAAAGTCTTAAATGGACAAGCCTTTAATCTAGGCCCAAATTACGAAAAAAATTATAAGGTTAAAGAATGTTTAAAAATCATTGAAAATTACTGGCCTAATATTAAATGGAAAATTTCTAACTCCGCTAATAAATCCTATGAGTCAAAATTATTAAAATTAAACTCAAAAAAAATTCGTAAATTAATAGGATGGTCAACGGTATTGTCTTTAAAACAAACTTTAAAAATGACTGCAGAATGGTATAGAGAATTTTATGAAAATAAAAAAATTATAACTGAAGTTCAACTTAAAGAGTATATAAATTTTTTTTACAAAAAAAATAAAATTAAATTATGAAAGTAGTTATTTTAGCGGGAGGTTTTGGTACACGGTTAGGGGAGCACACTAAACATATACCTAAACCAATGATCAAAATTTGCGGAAAACCAATTTTAATACACATAATCAATCATTACTATAAATATGGTTTTAAAGATTTTATTATTGCTACGGGCTACAAACAAGAGGTTATAAAAAAATATTTTAAGAAAAAGTTTAAGTTTAAAGTAAAAATTATTTTTACTGGAAAAAAAACTATGACAGGAGGGAGAATATTAAGACTTAAAAAATACTTGAATGAACCTTTTATGTTAACTTATGGAGATGGCGTTTCAAATATAAATTTAAAAAAACTATTATCTTTTCATAAGAAAAATAAGAAAATTGCCACTCTTTCTGCAGTACGACCTCCTGCAAGATTTGGTGCGATAAAGATTAACAAGAATACGGTAAAATATTTTAAAGAAAAATCTAAGCTTGATGAAGGTTGGATTAATGGTGGTTTTTTTGTAATGGATCCAAAAATATTAAATTATATTAAAAATGACACTACATTTCTTGAAAAGGAGCCGCTAGTTAATTTAAGTAAAAAAAATCAGCTAAACGCTTACAAGCATCATGGATATTGGCAATGTATGGATACTTACAGGGACAAATTAATTATAGAGTCTCACTTTAAAAAAAAATAATGAGAAAAAAAATAAGCTGGGAAATAGAAATTCCATTTGATGAGTATCCAGATCAAGTCAAAAATATTTATCAAAAAAATTATATCAATTTAAGAAAAGACTTTGCTAATTGGATAGATAAAATTAGTAAAAATCATGCTGACAATATTGATTGGTGGTCCCTTTTTCCCTCCAGTCGAAACCCTAATTTTTCCAACATTTATAAATATATTTGCACAATTGAAACTCTAAAGGAAATTACTAATAAAAATATTTTTATAGATATATCAACCAAATCAGAAGCTCTTTATAAATTTATTCAAAAAGAAAAAAAATTTAACAAAAATCTTATAAGTATCTCCTATAAAAAAGATTCCAATACACACATTGTAAATTTCGTTTCTTACTTAAAAAGCCTGATATTTCAATTTTACCTTTTCGTATTCATTAAATATTTCACAAAAAAAAAAGATGTTAAATATGAAACATTGATCAACACATACCCAAATAATAAATTAGAAAAACCAGAGAGACTTTTTCAATTTAGCAGCAAATTCAAAAAAAAAAATAATATGAAATATGCTTTCGTTCCATCTTTTATTAAAACAAGAAATATTTTTCTATTATCGAGAATTATAACTAAAATTAAAAATCAAAATTACATATTTAAAGAACATTATTTAAATTTTTCAGATTTAATTTTCGCTTTTAATCTCATTTTTAGATTGAAGGTTTTTAAAATTAAATATTCAAAATTTAGAAAGCATGATGTTAGTGAACTAATACTAGCAGATATATATGATTTTAAAAATTTTTATACATCTGTAATTTGTCTACTTAATTATAGATTTGTTAAAAGGTACAACGAAACAGGAAACAAAGTAAAAAAGGCGATATGTTGGTTTGAAAATCATGAGCTGAAAGGATGGAATTATGGATTTAGCAAATATTTTCCTAAAACAAAATTAATTGGGTATCAAGGTTTTACACCTTTATCACCACTAATGAATACTATTCCCACTAATTTAGAAATAAAATCAAAAGTAGTTCCACAAAATTGTATAATAATTTCAAAAAAATATTTAAAAAATATAAAAGAATTTAATAAAGGGCTTAAAGTCTCAGTTGGCCCATCAATGGTTTATCAAAGAATTTTTAAAAAATTTAAAAAAACAAAAAAGATTAAATTCTTAGTAGTTCTCAATGAGTTTCGTAATATTAATAATAATATCCTTAAATGGATAAATTTAATAAATAGCAGCAACAATAAAGTTTTATTTTATATTAAGATCCCAAAAATTACAGACATGAGTGATGCGATCAAATATTACAGTGGTAATAAAGATATGATTTTTGTTAATAGCTTTCTTCCAAGATTATTTGAACAAACAAAATTTGTAATCACTTCTGGAGTAGGTTTTTCATCAATAGCCATGGAAGCTTTAGCTTATGAATGTAGTTTATTAATACCAGTCATAGATCCTTATGATAAAGTCTACCTTAAGAGGATAGGTGTTCCAAATAAATTTTACAATGTCTTTGAAAACAAAAATGATTTTCTAAAATTTTTTGTTAATATACCAAAATATAAAGAACCTAAAATAATTAAAACTTCTTTTAAAAGATTTAGAAATAAGTTTTTTAACAATGTAAATGAAAGTAGTTTTTCTTAAAATGAAAAAAAAAATATTAATTTCTGGCGGAACAGGATTTCTTGGTTATCATTTGTCAAAAAATTTCGTTAAAAAAGGATTTCAAGTTGTTAGTATTTCAACAAAAGGACCATTAAAAAAGAGAAAAATTAAAAAAGTTGAATATATAATTTGTGACATAACAAATAAAAATATGCTTCAAAAAAAACTAAAAAATAAAAAATTTGCAATAGTCATAAATCTTGCAGGTTATGTTCATCATGGAAATTTAAAAAAAACTTATCAAAGTCATTACTTAGGATGTAAAAATTTATCTGAATTTTTTAAGAACAGATCATTGGATTATTTTATTCAAATTGGTAGTGGATTAGAGTATGGAAAAAAAAATTCTGACCATAAAGAAAATATGATTTGCAAGCCATTATCCATTTATGCCAAAGCAAAGTTAAAATCATCAAGATATCTTCTAAACTTATATAAAAAGTTTCAATTTCCTGTAGTAATTTTGAGACTTTATCAAATATATGGACCCCATCAAGATCAGAATAGAATTTTACCAAGTCTAATACACAAATCTTTACAAAATAAAAAATTCCCGTGCACCTCGGGATCGCAAATAAGAAATTTCTTATATGTCGATGATTTTATAAATTTAGTCGAAAAAATTGTTAAAACTAAAAGATATTATGGAAATATATTTAATGTGGGGTCAAACAAATCAATAAAAATAAAATCGCTTATAAATCAGGTTATGAGTGAAGTGGGACTAGGGATGCCTGAATTTGGGAAAATTAAAATGAGAAAAGATGAAGCTAAAAAAATGTCACCAAGTATTTTAAAAGTAACAAAAACTTATAATTGGAGACCTAAAATTAATTTATCTAAAGGTTTAACAAAAACAATTAATTATTACAGAAGAGACAAATAAAAAGTCTACAACTTACGATAAATATTTATCTATAAGATGTTGATAAAATAAATTTAACCTATAAATGAATTAAAGTTTAAGTTAAATATTAATACTTAATTTTATGAAATTAACCATTGAACAAAAAAAAGAGATAAAAGATCAGCAATCTCAATCTTTCAAAACTAAAAGAGTTACCTCTCCAGAACTAGAGAAAATACTTTACGAGGCGCTTCCAGTGTTGGACCACGGATTTATAAGAGTCATTGATTATATGGGAGATGATACATCGATAGTACAATCGGCTAGAGTATCATATGGAAAAGGTACAAAAAAAGTTTCTACTGATTCTGGATTAATAAAATATTTAATGAGACACAGGCATAGCACTCCTTTCGAAATGTGCGAAATAAAATATCATGTAAAACTTCCTATTTTTATAGCCCGTCAATGGATAAGGCACAGAACAGCAAATGTTAATGAATATTCAGCTAGATACTCAATTTTAGATAAGGAATTTTATATTCCTGATAAAAAAAATTTAGCAGCTCAATCAACAAGTAACAGACAAGGTAGAGGAAACTTAATCAACGGGTCCCAAGCAGATAGTATTTTAAATCTTTTAAAGGAGGATGCTGAGAGAAACTACAATAACTATGAAAAGATGCTTAACGAAACTTTTGATGGAAAAATTATTGATGAAAACAAAAAAGGATTAGCAAGAGAGCTAGCTAGAATGAATCTGACTTTAAATTCTTACACTCAATGGTATTGGAAAACAGATCTTTTGAATTTATTAAATTTTTTATCTTTACGAGCAGACAGCCATGCTCAATATGAGATTAGAGCTTACGCAGAATTAATGCTAGACACTGTTAAAAGATGGGTTCCAACAACCTATGAAGCATTTATAGATTATAGAGTTGGTGGAATGGAGCTTTCATCCAAAGGAAAAAAAGTTATAAAAAAAATGATCCAAGGAGAGAAATGTGAATATGAAAGCTCAGGCTTATCAAAAAGAGAGTGGAACGAATTGATGTCTTCTTTCGACTTTAACGAAAAGATTGTTTAATTTTTTTTGCTATGTCTTCAAATAATTTTGATACCTCATGGTCAGGATTTTTATAAGTTAAAGGCTCACCATTATCAGTAGATACTCTTAATTCCATGTTTAAGGGTAACTTACCTAGGAACATTTTGTTATATTCTTTAGCTGTTTTTTCCACACCGCCCTCACCAAATATTTTATATATTTTGTTATCATCACCTTTAAAATAACTCATATTATCTATCAAACCTAAAATATTTACATTTAACTTTTCAAACATCTGCACACCCCTCTTAACATCCAATAATGCTAAGTCTTGTGGGGTAGAGACTATTACTGCTCCGTCAACTTTTATTTCTTGGGTAAAAGTTAGTTGCGTATCTCCAGTACCTGGAGGCATATCAACAATAATAACATCTCTATCTTTCCAGATAACTTTTTGAGTCATTGTTTTGATAGCGCTTATTACCATCGGACCTCTCCACATCATTGGAGTTTTTTCATCAATAAGTAGTCCCATAGACATACATTGAGCGCCAAATTTTTCTAAGGGAATTATTGATTTTCCATCTTCACTTTTTGGCTTATCATGTAAATTTAAAAGTTTAGGTAAAGAAGGGCCATAAACATCAGCATCTAAAATTCCAATTTTTAATCCTAAGTTTTTAAGAGCAAAAGCCAAATTTATAGCTACAGTAGATTTTCCAACTCCACCTTTGGCGCTAGATACGAGTATAGTATGCTTAGTTCCAGAGATAGCGTACTTAGTAAAATGCTTAGGAGGAGGTTTTTGGCTCATAGTTTAAATTTTTAACAATATTTTAGACATTATAGCGCTCCTTCTTAACTTGTTTTTACCATAAAAGTCACTATATAAAGTGTCATGCCATTTACAAAAGATATCTTTAAAAACCAATCACCTTGGGGCTCAGGTGGCCCAAGCAGAGGTAGTGATAATGGATCTGGTTCAAGAAGAGAGCCGCCAAGTTTAGACGAACTAATTGGTAACTTACAAAAAATGATCAATAAATTTTTACCAGGTGGAAGATCTGGAGGAGGTAAGCCAATAATTTTAGGACTAGTAATTCTATTAGTCATTTGGGCTTTAAGTGGATTGTACAGAGTTCTTCCAGATGAACAGGGTGTAGTTTTAAGATTTGGTAAGTTTGTAACTACAACTCAACCAGGTTTAAATTATCATATTCCGTTTCCAGTAGAGAGAGTTTTAAAACCAAAAGTTACAAAAGTTAATAGAATTGATGTTGGATTTAGAGGTGCTAGTGATAGCGGAAGGTCATCAGGAATTGGTGAGGTGCCAGAAGAAAGTTTAATGCTTACCGGAGATGAAAATATAGTGGACATAAATTACTCAGTCTTTTGGGTAATTAAAGATGCTGGAAAATTTTTATTTAATATTCAGGAGCCTGTTGAAACTGTAAAAGCGGCTTCGGAAACTGCGATGAGAGAAGTAATTGCAAAAAGTGAGATACAATCAATTCTCACAGAGGGAAGATCTAATATTGAAGTAGAAGTTCAAGAAATAACTCAAAATATTTTAGACGAGTATGGATCAGGAATTCAAATAACTCAGGTGCAGACACAAAAAGCAGACCCACCAAGTCAAGTTATTGATGCATTTAGGGATGTTCAAGCTGCAAGAGCCGACAGAGAAAGATCAAAAAATGAAGCCGAGGCATATGCTAACGATGTTATCCCAAGAGCTCGAGGAGACGCAGAGCAAATTTTACAAAAAGCTGAAGCGTATAAAAAAGAAGTAGTAGCTACAGCGGAGGGTGAAGCATCTAGATTTTTAGCAATTTACAATGAGTATAAAAACGCAAAACGTGTAACACAAGAAAGAATGTATTTAGAAACAATGGAAAAAGTCTTAGCAGATATTGATAAAGTTATTATAGACAAAAATTCTGGCCAAGGCGTAGTTCCTTATCTTCCTTTACCAGAACTTAAAAAGCCAAGAGGAGGAAGTTAATGAAATTATCTAAACTATTTTTGCCAATTTTAGTTGTTTTGGGAGTCACTGCCTTTCAATCAATTTTTATTGTTCAAGAAATCAACCAAGCTATCGTTTTACAGTTTGGTGACCCAAAAAAAATTATTAGGACCTCTGGTTTAAACTTTAAATTACCTTTTATTCAAAATGTAGCTTATCTTGATAAAAGAGTTTTAAATCTTGATAATCCACCAGAAGAGGTAATTGCAGCAGATCAGAAAAGACTAATTGTCGATGCATTTGCTCGTTTTAAAATCGTTGACCCCTTAAAATTTTATATTTCAGTAGGCAACGAGAGAGTTGCTCGACAAAGATTAGCTACGATTATCAATTCAAGAATAAGAGGGGTTTTAGGAAAACAAGAATTAGCCACTCTATTATCAAAAGATAGAGCTAAACAAATGTCAATAATTCAAAATGATGTTAACACAGAGGCAAAAAATTTTGGAATTGAAATAGTCGATGTAAGAATTAAAAGAGCAGATCTACCTCAAGCAAACAGTGACGCTATTTACGCTAGAATGCAAACTGAAAGACAAAGAGAAGCAAAAGAATTTAGAGCTCAGGGTGCGGAGATAGCTACTAGAATAAAATCGACAGCAGATAAAGAAGTTACAGTAATTCTTGCGACAGCTAATAAACAATCTGAAATAATGAAAGGTGAAGGTGATGGTGAGAGAAATAGAATCTTCGCTAATGCTTTTGGAAAAGATCCTCAATTTTTTAGTTTTTATAGAGCTATGCAATCTTATGAAAAAGCTTTAATCGGAGGTGATACTTCACTTATATTATCGCCTGATAGTGATTTCTTTAAATTCTTTGGCAAGGCAGGTTTAATCAAAAAAGCCAATTAAAGTTTTATGAGAGATCTCATAACGGCTATTGGGCTACTTTTTTTTATTGAAGGCTTACTAATTGCCATGTTTCCGTCAAGAATAAAAAATATACTAAAAATTATTGAGAAAATACCTGAAAACAAATTAAGAAAAACAGGATTACTTTTTTTAGTTATTGGCTTTTTAATAATTTGGTATATTAAAAATTAAATGAATAATTTTAAAAAATTCTTTTTAATCATATTTTTTATACTCATTTATAATGTTTCAAATGCAAGACCTGTCCCAGACTCGTTTGCTGATCTAGCTGAGAGACTAATGCCTTCTGTTGTAAATATTTCAACTACGCAAACAGTAAGAACAACGAATAACAATTTTCCATTTCAATTTCCTCCTGGATCACCGTTTGAGGATATGTTCAAAGAATTTCAAAGACCAACAGAGCGTAAAGCATCCTCTTTAGGTTCTGGTTTTATAATTGATAAAGACGGAACTGTAATTACAAATAATCACGTAATAGCAAATGCAGAAGATATTATTGTAAGAGTTGGTGACAAAGAGTACAAAGCGAAGGTCATTGGATCAGATCCATACGCAGATATAGCAGTTATAAAAATATCCTCTAAAGACACTTTTAAACCTGTAAATTTTGGTGACTCTGATAAAGCTAGAGTAGGAGACTGGGTCGTTGCTATTGGAAATCCATTTGGGCTTGGTGGAACAGTCACATCAGGAATTATTTCTGCAAGAAATAGAGACATTAATTTAACTCGTTATGATGATTTTATTCAAACAGATGCATCTATTAACCAAGGTAATTCTGGAGGACCATTATTTAATTTAAATGGAGATGTTGTCGGTATAAATACAGCAATCATTGCTCCGGGCCAAGCTGGTTCTATTGGAATTGGATTTGCCATTCCAGCGAATGCTGCAAAAAATGTAATTGATCAACTCATTAAATATGGTGAGACAAGAAGAGGTTGGTTAGGAGTTAGAATTCAAGAGGTAACAAAAGAAATAGCAGACGTAGAAAACTTAAAAAAGGTTAAAGGTGCTTTGGTTGCAAGTGTTGGAGAAAAAAGTCCTGCAGATAAAGCAGGAATTAAACCTGGTGACATTATTTTAGAGTTTGATGGAAAAGAAATTGATACAATGAGAACACTACCAAAAGTTGTTGGAAACACTGAGGTTGGTAAGAGCGTCCAACTTAAAATTTGGAGGAATAAAAAACTTATTTCTAAACGATTAGTTCTTGGAAGATTAGAGTCAACCGCTGAATTTAAAGAAAAAAAATCAGTACCTCAAAAAATCAACAAGTCTATTGATATAGAAAGTCTTAAAATTAATGTGAGAGATATTAATAAAACTGATAAATCAGAACGCAACCTTAAAGCAAATCAAACAGGATCTATTATAAACGAAATTTACCAAAATAGTCCTTTGAACGGGCTTTTAAATAAAAATGATATTATAATCGAGGTTCAAAAAAAATCTTTCCAAAGTTCTTTAGAATTAGATAGGATCATTAAAAATATTGTAAACAAAAAAGAAACAACCGTGCTTCTTACGATAATTAATAGCTCAAATCAAAGAAGATATTTAGGTGTTAAGATCAAATAAAGATTTTAAAAAGATAATCCTCATTGCCGGTCCTACAGCATCAGGAAAATCAAAAATTGCAATTGCACTTGCGAAAAAAATCAAAGGTGAAATAATTAACACTGATAGTATGCAGGTTTACAAAGAAATTTCAGTTTTATCAGCTAGACCAAAAAATAAGGATCTCAAAATAATAAAACATCACTTATATGGTTTTTTATCTGTTAAAAAAAATTTTTCAGTTGGTCAGTGGCTGAAATTTGTGAAAAAAAAAATTGGTCAAATTATTCGTCGAGGCAAAATACCTATTTTAGTAGGAGGTACTGGGCTTTATTTTAATGCAATTACTAAAGGTTTAAGTAAAATTCCTATTATCCCAGCAAAAAAGCGTGGTCAAATTAGAAACTTATATGAGAAAATTGGTCGAGAAAGATTTTATAAGAAATTACTTTCTATTGATCCAAAGTGTAAAAACAAAATTTTACCTTTCGATACTCAAAGAATTCTTAGAGCTTATGAAGTAAAAAAATTTACAAAGAAATCTTTATATGATTGGGTTACAAATACTAAGTCTGAATTTAATAAATATACCGTAATTAAAATTTATTTAGATATTCCCAGAGAAAAACTGTTAAAAAGAATTTACTTTCGTACTACAAAATTACTTAATAAAAATTGCTTTTCTGAGGTGAGAAAATTTAATAAATTAAATTTAAAAAGCTCACTATCAGTAAATAATATAATTGGGATTAAAGAAATAAAAGACTATTTAGCCGGAAATTGCACATTATCCAGAACTGAGGAACTTATTAATATTAGAACTAGGCAGTATGCCAAAAGGCAGAGTACCTGGGCTCGAGGTCATATGAAGAATTGGAATAAGCTATATTACGATGATTTTTCGATCCTTTTCAAAAAAATTTTAAAACTTTCAAGCTAAAACTTGATTCAATTACATTCTCCTGTAGATTGTGTATATGCCAAAATTATTATCAGGTGCACAAATTGTTTTTCAAGCTCTAATTGACCAAAAGGTAGAGCATATCTTTGGCTATCCTGGTGGAGCAGTTTTACCTATTTATGATGAGTTGAAAAATCATAAAACAATTAAACACATTTTAGCAAGGCATGAACAAGGTGCAGGTCATGCAGCAGAAGGTTATGCAAG
>CACGLI010000011.1 GCA_902573865.1 uncultured Pelagibacteraceae bacterium | reverse complement strand
GACATTCATTTTGCAAATTTTTTGTCTTTGAGTGAACTATAGTAACTGTGCAATTTTCTTTTAATAATAATTGTGCCATTGGCTTACCATTTAAGTTTGATCTTCCAATTATTACTGCATGCTTTCCTGATAAATTTGGCTCAATCTTTTTAATTAATAACAAACATCCTAATGGAGTGCAGGGAACGATTGAGTTAAAGCCTGATGATAGATTGCCGACATTCACAGGGTTAAAACCATCAACATCCTTAGATGGATTAATTGCATTGATAATTTTCTCTTTACTGATCTGAACTGGTAAAGGGAGTTGGACTAAAATTCCAGAAATTTTTTCATTTTTATTCAAATCATCAATCTTTTTTAATATTTCTTTTTCACTCACATTTTTTGGATATTTGATAACTTCAGATTTTATACCTACCTCTAAAGCACTTAATTCTTTATTTTTAACATAAATTTTACTTGGAGCATAATCACCAATAAGAATTACAGTCAAACTAGGAGTTTTACTAGTTTTTGATTTAATTCCTGAAATTTCTTTTTTAATTTTACTTTTAAAAATTTCAGCTTCTTTCTTTCCATCTATAATCATCTTAAAAATAATCCTGGTGCAAACATTTCAAATATAAAATTCCTGAAAAACATTAAACCTAAAATAAGTATCACTGGCGAAATATCTATTGCGCCTAAATTAGGCATAAACCTTCTAATAAAATTAAGTGGTGGAGCTGTGAGTCTATAAGAAATATCTAAGATAGAATAAACAAATCTATTACTGGTGTTTAAAATGTTAAAAGCAACCAACCAGCTAAATATCACATGAATAATAAGCACCCATATGTAAAGACTTACTACATTGTCAAATAAAATTAATAGAGATTTCATTAATTTTTCTCCACATATATCGATGTACTTGGGAAAGCAAATGAGGCTTTGTTGTTTTCAACTATATTTTTTATTTGCATAGCTAGTTTATCTTTTACATTTAGCCATTCTTTGTAATGTCTTGTTTTAGTGTAGCAAATTAATTTAATATCAATTGAGCTGGCGGCAAATTGATCAATTTTAACAGAAAGCAACATGTCATCCGACTTCTTAAAATCTTCACTTTTTTCAATATAGTCTAAGATCTCTTTTTTAATTTTATTTAATTGTTCTGATGTTGTTCGATACTCTAAACCTATAATCCAAGAAATTCTTCTATGGGTAATTTGTGTATTATTTATAACTGCATTTTCTGCAAACTGAAAATTTGGTATTGTCGCTAAAGATTTATCAAATCGTCTTACAACGGTCGATCTGAAACCTATGCTTTCAACAGTCCCTTCTATTACTCCGTCAACAAAAATCCAGTCTCCAACTTGAAATCTTCTTTCAACTAAAACTAAAATTCCAGAGATCAGATTTTTAAATAAATCTTGAGCACCTAAGGCAACTGCAACTCCAAACAAACCTAAACCAGCTATTACTGGACCAATTTTTATGCCCCATATTTCCAAAACAGCTGCTAAACCTAAAATTAAAACTAAAATCTTTATAGCTTTTATAATCCATTCTATAAGGTCTTTAGAGATTAAATCGCCAATAGTTTTTATTAAAACCGATAGTGGTCCAATAGCTTGATGAAATGTCCAAAAAATTAGAATTGTTATTAAAGATCTATTAATTTTCTCAACAAATAAAATGCTTTCGCCTTCTAAGGTCAAATAAGTAGTTGAGATAAAAAAACCAATTACAATTGGGAAAAATTTTGCTGGCCCTTCCATTGAACTAACTAAAGAATTATCAAATTTATTTGTTGATTTAGAAACATAGTTTTCTAACCGCGCAACAACAAATTTTGCAAATATTCCTCTTAGAAAAAGAAAGAAAAAAAATATAACTATAGCTATTAAAATTTCAGATATATTGACGCCGGCAATACCATCTGTCCAAACATCAATAAATAAGTCCTTAAATTTTTCTAAAACATCCATTAATAGTTACCCAATTTTATAATTTCTTCGCCAGGATTGAATACTTCAATTTTTTTCCAACCTAGTTTTTTAAAATAATTTGCAATCTTATTACTTATACACATAAGTCTAGATTGTGTCATTATTGGAGCTAACGAATAATTATTAATTATATTTGTCAGAGCTTCAGCACTTCTTATAGAGTATACAAATGTTACATTTATTGGATATTTTTTTATTAAATCTAGAGTATGATCGCTAACTAACTCAATCTTTTCTGAAGAATAATTAATTATTTTAGTAACTTTGAAACCTTCTTTGCTTAGGTCAGCCTCTAAATCGAAGGAAATATTGTCACCACAAATATAAACTAACTTTGCGTTTCTTCCAAGATCTTTAGAGTTAGATATAATATTTTTCAATGCTATTACATTTCCTGCTGCTGAGATAGTATTTGTGAACCCCGAACTTCTTGCAATTTTTTCTGTAATTGAGCCAACACAAAAGCATTTAATACTTTCTTGTCTAGAATTAATTCTTAAATTTCTCACTGCATTAGAGCTTGTAAAAATAACAGCATCAAAATTTTTAAAATTTATTGGATTTATTGCCAAAGGTTTAATTTTTAAAGTTGGTAAATGTATCAAGTTATGACCTTGCTTAAATAAAGCGTTCATCAAATCTTCAATTTCAATTAATGGGCGTGTAAGTATAATATTCATTTTTTTTTTAAATAGAAATTCTTTGATTTAAAAAGAGATTCCTCTCCTGCTAATTTACCTAGCTCCTCTGGGTTTGATTTATTTCCTTCTTTTTCAACATAAAAATTTTTTTTTCCATCATCAGAAAATAATTGAGATATTATTCTCAACTTATCTTTTTTTATTTCTGCATAAACCCCAACAGCGGTATGACAATTCCCACCTATGGTCTCTAAATATTTCTTTTCAGCCCTTGCGCATACTTCTGTCTCATTATCATTAATTTTTGAAATTTTTTTTATGAGCTCATTATCTTTTTTACGACACTGAACAGCTATTATCCCTTGACCTGCTGATGGTATTATCTCATTAGTGGAAAAAATCTTATTTATCAAATTATCAAATTTTAAAGTTCTTACTCCAGCAGCAGCTAATAAAACACCATCGTATTCGCCAGAAATAATTTTTTTAATTCTACTGTCTACATTTCCTCTTATCTCTTTGGTAACAACATTTGTATAAATATTTTTAATTTGATGCTCTCTTCTTGGTGAACTAGTTCCAAGTTTAAAGGTTGAGTCTTTACTAAGTTTAAAATCTTTTTTTAATATTAGAACATCTTCTGGATCATTTCTCTTAAGATAAGCGGCAACTGTCAAATTTTTATTTGTGATAGTCTCCATATCTTTTAAAGCATGTATTGCTAAATCTATTTGTCCACTTTCAAGATGTTCCTCTATTTCTTTACAAAAGTTATTTTTTCCACCGATCTCTGAAATTTTGCTACCACTAAATAAATCGCCAGAAGTTCTGATTTTCTTAAATATTATATCCTCCTCACTAAATACTTGTGTTTTTTTAAAAAGTTTTTTTACTTTTTCCACATACGCTAAAGATAGTGCGCTTCCTCTAGCTCCAATAATAATTCGTTTATTCATTTTTAATATCTAATTTATTATTTATAATAACTCTTAAGATGAAAAAAAAGCTTACTTTTTTGGGAATCGAGACAAGTTGTGATGAGACATCTGCGGCTATTGTGCAATTAGACAAAAATAACAATCCAAAAGTTTTGTCTAACATAATTTCAAGTCAAATTAAAAAACACGAGAAGTTTGGAGGAGTGGTTCCTGAATTAGCCGCTCGTTCACATTTAGAAAATATTGATTTTGTTATAAGGGAGTCGTTGAGAAAAAGTAAAACTGATTTAATTACAGTCGATGGGATCGCTGCAACTGCAGGTCCGGGTTTAATTGTGAGTTTACATGTTGGCTTAAATATTGGAAAGTCTATTGCCTCATCACTCAATAAGCCTTTCGTTGCCATCAATCATCTTGAAGGTCATGCGCTAAGTCCTGGTTTAGAGAAAAAAATTAATTTCCCATATTTATTATTACTAATTTCTGGAGGACATTCTCAATTTTTGATTGTTGAAGATGTTGGAACCTACCATCAGTTAGGGACAACTATTGATGATGCTGTTGGTGAGGCCTTTGATAAAACTGCAAAAATCTTGGGATTAAAATATCCTGGTGGTCCTAATCTGGAAAAATTTGCGGAAAGCGGAGACGATAAATATTTTAAACTTCCGCAGCCCATAATTAATCGGGGAGGATGTAATTTATCACTCGCAGGTTTAAAAACTGCTGTACTGCGTGAGTCAAAAAATATTAAAGGGAAAATAAAATTAAAAAAAAATTTAGCCGCATCTTTTCAATTCACAATAAATGAAATTTTAAAAAAAAAGACATTAATTGCTATGAAACAATTTAATGAAAAAGTCGGAGAAAAAAACTCTGATTTTGTGGTTGCTGGTGGTGTTGCAGCTAATAAAGTTATAAGAGATAATTTAAAAAAAATCTGTAGATCTAATAATTTTAATCCAAGTTTTCCAGATTTCCAATTTTGTGGAGATAATGCAGCTATGATCGCATGGGCTGGTATTCAACGATTTAAAAAAAATAAAACTGACTCATTTGAAACACCAGCAAGATCTAGATGGCCTCTAGACTTAACTGCTCCTTTTATGAAAGGACCTGGTTTAAAACTCTTATAAAATGCGGTGTTGGTTATTAAAATCAACACTTGCAATACATCGATAAGACTCTACCGACTCCCACTAACCTTTGCCTTATCTTTTCAATTAAAGATGTTTATTAAAGCTAATTATAATATGTAAATTTATAGTACATGGCATAGTACGATTTCAAAGTTTTGCCACTATTAATGATTATATTAATTATTGTTAAAGTTCGTTTCAGAATTTTTAATAACTCCAAAATATGCAACAAGAACTATTCGATTATAGAAGAGATTATCTTTTCGAGTCTAAAAATCAGATTGCATGGTATTTTGATATTTTAAAAGAAACACATGATAGTATTTCATATGCAGAGCACATTGTTCCTCACAAAGGTAAAGCAATATGTGGCATGGAATATGAAGAATATATCGATGTAAAAAAGGATAAATTAAAAGGACTTACATACGATCAAATACTAAATTACCTAAAAGACGCTAAAAAAGAGGAAAGACTTGAAAAATATAAAGCATTATTAAAATTTAGAAATATACCTTTTGAGACAGATTTATTTACTTGGTACAATCAAGACTTGTAAATACTTTTCCTTAAAAATAGTTAATCTATGCGTTAGTTTAAAATTTATAAATTATTATGTTTTATTTTCAGGATTTATCTTACTCGCAACAATATTCGACACACGAAGCTCTTTTAAAATCCTGCTCAGATGCAGTTATGGGATTTGGGGCATATGCTTGGGTTACCACTGATGGTATTAAGGTCTTATGGGAAGATGAAGTATTCCAAAATCTTTTTCGTAAAGGTTCATATCATGCGGTAGTCGGGGTAGATCAAGTAACTAATATAGATGCACTAGAAATGCTATCTAGTTTGAAAAAAAATTATCCTAAGTTCAATGTACAAATCTATTATGAAAGAAGAAACAAAGGTATTTTTCATCCTAAATTTAGTTTATTTAAAAAAGAAAATAATAAAGGATCTTTAGTAATTGGATCTGGAAACTTAACTGTATCTGGCCTTAGAATAAATAAAGAAGCTTTCAACAATATAGAACTCGACCAAAATCGATACAATGAGGCTGAAGGTTATTGGAGAAAATGGCTTGAGGAATCTCGTGATAAACTTAAAAGTCCAGATGATCCTGAAATTTTAGATAAAGCAAAAAAAAATACATTCGTTAGAATTAAATCAATTAAAAAGAAATCAAGGAAAGAAATACTTAAATCGAAAAATAGTGAAATACAAAAGTTTGAGGAAATACAAACTTCTATTGATGAAGGATGGGGTTTTTATGAAACAAATAAAGTTTTGATTGCAGAAATACCCAAAAGTGGAAATAGATGGAAACAGGCAAATTTTGATAAAAATACTTTTAAGCAGTTTTTTGGAGCTTATATATTTGATAGCAGTTATAGAGTTTTGCTAAGAAATATAAAAAAAGATGGATCTCTATCAGAAATTGAGAGCAGGCAAAATGTTACTGTAAGAAGTCATAATTATAGATTCGAATTAGATGCTGCATCAGGATTAGATTATCCTGAAAAGGGTAAGCCTATAGGGGTATTTATCCAGATAGCTACGAGAATGTTTCTTTATCATTTGTTTATGCCAAAAGACAAGGATCATGAAAAACTCGCAATTTGGTCTAAAAGAAATTGGAAGGGTAAAAAAGAAAATATTATAAGGATAACAACTAGTGTAAAAAAAATTAAAAAAATCCTAGATAAGACAGTATTTAAAAAATATGCAACAAAATAGAGCTGTAAAAATTGAATTTAAAAATTTTGAGGAGGATTCTACTTTTCGAACAATACATTATTTGGGAAGTAAATTGAGATCATTGGAATTTATAAAAAAAACAATTGATGAAATAGATCCATCAAAAAAAGGTGTTTGCGATCTGTTTTCTGGCTCTGGCGTAGTTTCTCATTATCTTTCAAGAGAAAGACTTATATTTTGTTCGGATATTCAAAATTATTCAAAAGTTATATGTGAAGCATTATTAAATCCAATTTCAAATAATTTTATAGATAACTTTATTCCAAGCCTGAAAAAGAAAGAAGTAATAGAAATTGAATTAAAAAAGTTTAAAAGAATAATTAATTATGAAAATCAAATTTTAAATGGAAATATTAATAACACCGATAAAATTTGCAATTTTCTGGAGGACTGTTCCATTTACAATTTTATTGAAGAAAAAAATAAAAAAATAAATAAAGAATTATATAAAGTTTTATCTGAAACAAAAAAAATTTTAGAAAAAGATAAAAAAAAATTTATAATAACTAAATATTATGGGGGATTATTTTTTTCTTTTAAACAATCAATCGTTCTGGATGTAATTTTAAATCATATAAATAGTTTAAATGAAAAATATAAGAATTTTCTATTAGCATCTTTGTTAAGCACAGCAAGTGATTTAGTAAATACTGTGGGAAAACAATTTGCACAACCTATAAGACCAAGAGATAAAAATAATAAACCAAAGAATGGGTTATTAAATCAACTTAAAAAAGATAGAAATTTAGATGTAATTTTTTATTTTGAAAAATGGTTTAGTAAGTATTCAAATATTAAAACCCATAACAAAGAACACAAAATATTTAGATTAGATTTTAAAAAAACATTAGAAAAAATTAATGAAAAAATTAAAATTGTATATGCAGATCCACCATATACTAGAGATCACTATTCACGTTTTTATCATGTATTAGAAACAATTTCATTATTTGATAGTCCTATTGTTTCAAAAACAAAAATAGCAGGCAAGATTAAAAATAGTAGAGGTATGTATAGAGAAAATAGACACCAATCTGACTTTTGTATAAGATCGAAGGCTCCAAAAACTTTTGAATATTTGTTTGATAAAGTTGCAAAAAAAAATAAAATTTTGTTACTCTCATATTCTCCATATGATGAAAATAAAAAATCTCATCCAAGAGTCGTTACTTTAAATGTCCTAAAAAAACTTGCAAAAAAATATTTCAAATTTGTAGAGGTTAGAACTCTCGGGAAATTTACCCATAATAAGCTTAATAAATCATCACTACATTTAAATGCTTTGGATGAAGCAGAAATTTTAATTATTTGTAAAAATTAAAATGAGCAAAAAATCAAAAAATATTAAAGAATTAATATTAGGTGAAAATTTGTCTAGTTTAAACATCATTTATCCAAAATTTAAATCTAAGGTAAAATGTATTTATATAGATCCTCCATATAATAACGGAGAGCTTTATAATCACTACGATGATAGGAAAAGTGAAAAATGGATATCAGAACTAGAGGCAAGAATAAAATTAATGCACAAATTTTTAAAAGATAATGGGAGTATGTGGATATCCATAGATGACAATGAAATACATTATTTAAAAGTTGCCTTGGATAATATTTTTGGTAGAGAAAACTTTGTCACTACAATCGTTTGGCAACAAAGAACTACTAGGGAGAATAGAAAGACCTTTTCTAATAATCATGAGTATATTTTGGTTTATGCAAAAAATAAAAAGTTATTCAATAGATCGGCAAATAAACTTAAAGTTTCTTCTGACATTTTAAAAAGATATAAAAATCCTGATAGAGACCAAAGAGGAAGTTGGCAGTCAGTATCTATAAATGTTCAAGCAGGTCATGCGGTTAAGTCACAATTTTATAAGATTAAAAGTCCATCAGGAAAAATATTTGATCCTCCAAGAGGTAGATGTTGGGCATATAATGAAAAAAAATTTAAACAACTTGTGAAGGAAAAAAGAATATGGTTTGGATTAGATGGAGATAGCGCTCCAAGATTTAAAAAGTTTTTATCTGAGTCTAAACTAGGTACTACTCCGGAAACTATTTGGTTTGGAGCTGATGTTGGCACTAATGATGAGGCAAAAAAAGAAATCTTAAATTATGGAGACTCTAAAGTATTTGAAACACCTAAGCCAAAAAAATTAATCGAAAAAATATTTAAAATTTCTACAAATAAAGGTGATTTAATAATGGATGCTTATGCTGGATCTGGAACTTCAGTGGTTGTTGCTAATGAAATGAATTTACAATTTATAGCCATAGATAAAGGAAAACACTTTTTAAAATTTGTACTAAAAAGATTAAAAAAATCTAAAAAACCCATTTTATCTAAAGATATAAAAATTATTAAAATATAAAAATGTATAGTACATCGCATAGTACGAGTTAGAAAAGAAACAAGGAAAATGAAACACCGACAATTCAAAAATTGCGTAAACATTGGAGAAACAATTAGATGAAGTACTGGTTACTAAAATCTGAGCCTGACGTTTGGTCTATAGAGCAACAAAAAAAAGCTGGCATCAAAGGAGCAACTTGGGATGGAGTAAGAAATTACCAAGCTGCTAATAATTTAAAAAAAATGGAAGTCGGTGATAAATGTTTTTTTTATCATTCTAACATTGGAAAAGAAATAGTTGGCATTGTCGAAGTAATTAAAAATGCTTTTTTAGATAAAACAGACAAAAAAAAGAGATTCGTTGCTGTTCAGGTTAGGTTTGTGGAGAAACTTGAATATCCAGTTAGTCTTGAAAATATTAAAAAAAACAATGAAATTTGTCATTTGCCGTTAATAAAGCAAAGTAGATTGTCGGTTATGCCAATCGATTATAAAAGCTGGAAAATAATAATCAAGATGGGTAGAATGAGACAGGGGGGATAAAAGTGCCAAAAAGAAAAAAGAGAAAAAAGAAGGCTAAGCCTAAAAAGCGAAAATCACAGAGAAATAAAACAAAAAAAAGAAAATTTAAAAGGCTTAAGTTAAAAAAGAAATCTCCTAGGGAGAGAAAGACTCTCTCGAAAAAATTGGAATTTTCAAAAGACGAAGAGGGTAATACTTTAATACAAGTTTCAGATCATTGGAGCAAACAAGGATATGTAAATAAAGCTAAATACCAAAAAAAATATAATTTATCTGTTAAGGAAAATGATAATTTTTGGCGCAAAGAAGCAAAAAGGATAAATTGGATAAAACCTTTTACTAAAGTTAAGGATGTTAAATATAGTAAAGAAGACGTTAGGATCAAATGGTTTTACGACGGAAGTTTGAATGTGTCTGCAAACTGCATAGATAGACATCTCAAAAAAAATGGAAATAAAACTGCCATTATATGGGTTGGGGATGATCCTTCAGACCAAAAAAAAATATCATATAAAGAATTACATAAAAATGTTTGTAAAGCAGCCAATGCACTCAAAAGTATTGGCGTTCAAAAAGGAGATAGAGTCACTATTTACTTAACAATGATTCCAGAGCTGGCTTATGTAATGTTAGCTTGTGCAAGAATTGGTGCGGTTCACTCAATTATTTTTGGAGGTTTCTCACCAGACTCGATTGCAACACGTATAAATGATTGCAAATCGGATTATCTTATTACAGCAGATGAAGGTGTAAGAGGAGGAAAAATCATTCCTTTAAAGAAAATTGCTGATGAAGCGTTATTGCAATGCCCAAATGTTAAAAAGTGTGTAGTAGTTAAGAGGACTGGGAACCAAGTAAATTGGGAAAATGAAAGGGATTTGTCCTATGAAGATTTGATTTCAAAAGCTTCATCTAAGTGTGAGCCAGAAGAAATGAATGCCGAAGACCCATTGTTTATTTTGTATACCTCAGGATCTACAGGAAAACCAAAAGGAGTTTTGCATACTACAGGAGGATACATAGTTTACGCTTCGATGACTCATCAGTACATTTTTGATTATAAACCTAAAGACATTTACTGGTGTACTGCCGATATTGGTTGGGTTACTGGCCACAGTTATATAATTTACGGTCCACTCTCTAATTGTGCTACAACTATTATGTTTGAAGGTGTACCAAATTATCCTGATAGTTCCAGATGGTGGCAGATAGTCGACAAATATAAAGTAAATATTTTTTACACTGCGCCAACAGCAATTAGAGCATTGATGAGGGAAGGGGATGGCCCAGTGAAGAAAACAAGTAGAAAAACCTTAAAACTATTAGGAACTGTTGGTGAACCTATAAATCCTGAAGCTTGGTTATGGTATTATAAAACTGTAGGTGACTCTAAATGTCCAATAGTTGACACTTGGTGGCAAACCGAAACTGGAGGTATTCTGATTGCTCCTCAGCCCGGTGCTATTGACTTGAAACCAGGTTCAGCAACTAAACCATTTTATGGAATAAAACCAATTATTGTGGATGAGGCTGGAAATACTCTTAAAGGAGCTTGCAAAGGAAGACTATGTATTGGAGCTTCATGGCCTGGCCAGATGCGAACTGTTTTTGGTGATCACCAGAGATTCATTGATACTTATTTTTCTCAGTTTGACGGAAAGTATTTTACTGGAGACGGTTGTAGAAGAGATAAAGACGGATATTATTGGATAACTGGTAGAGTGGATGATGTAATAATTGTTTCTGGTCATAATTTAGGTACAGCTGAAATCGAAAGTGCCTTCGTGGCACATCCAAAAGTTGCTGAAGCAGCAGTTGTTGGATACCCCCACGACATAAAAGGTAATGGATTATATTGTTATGTAACACTTAATGCTGGTGAGCAGGTAAGCGGGGATTTAGAGAGAGAGTTAAAACTATGGGTTAGAAAACAGATCGGTCCAATAGCTACACCAGATCTAATTCAATTTGCACCTGGTTTACCAAAAACAAGGTCAGGTAAAATTATGAGAAGAATATTAAGAAAGATTGCAGCAAATGAACACAATGATCTTGGAGACACAACAACACTAGCTGACCCATCAGTTGTGGACTCACTAATAGAGAATAGACAAAATCAAAATTAATTATTAAATTTTGAACTCATGCTATTGAATTCATTTATTACAGTATTCCATTTGTTTTTAATTGAATTTAGAACTATTTCTTTATCTAAAATTTTTAAGTCATCTGCAACGGGTGACCATTTGTACAAGGCTTGTCCGCTATCATAAAAAGGATTGTCGTCGGTATAATTATAAATATTTATTTTACTTATTTTTTCTTTGAAACTAGTTATGGCTTGTTCATAAAATTCACTGGGCATACCTTTTGATAATTGATCTTTAATAATATTAGAATAGATACTGATAAGATCGTATTGTTTTTCATTAATGAAATCTCTTTTAGTTAAAGAGGACACCGTGAAAAGGGTTAAGTCTGAAACTGCTACAACAAAAATATTCCATTTAGACTTGTTTACCGACTGGATGAAAACATCATCACTAAACATAAGGGTGTATTTCAAACCCATTCTCGTTTTAAGATAACCGTATAATGTCGTTTGGGTTACAAAAGCAGACCGCTCGTTCACGAATATTTCTAAACTCTTTATATCTGAAATCTTTTTAAATTTTTTGCCTAATTTTTCATAAGCGAATAGGTATTCGCCTAAGGCGTTTAGAATGTTAAAAAATGACTTAATATTCAATTTCAAGTTGTATTTATTTTCACCCCTTTTTTTTTCCTTATTTTTAGGGATTTATAACACTTCAAAATGGTTTTTTTAACTTTTAATTAATGTCTAGATGGGTAAGATCTCAGCCATTAAGTTACGTTAACGTAAAATAACAGGGGGAAATATGTCAAATAAAGAAAAACATTGGGCGAAAACTCGTGGTCATATGTTATTAACATTGGCTTTATGGGCTTTCTTCTCAATGGTAGTTTTCCTTTTCGGTTATGAAATCAACTCTATGAGTTTTCTCGGTTATCCGCTGGGTTATTATATGACAGCTCAAGGATCACTTCTTGCTTTTGTCCTTATAATTTTCTGGTTTGCTAACAGACAGGAAAAAATCGACGAAGAGTTTGGTTTCGGAGAGAAGGAGGATTAATGTTTAAAGGTGGATTTATACAAAATCTTCCAAAGATTTATGGCTTGTACACTGGAGGCTTCCTTGTGTTCATCATTCTTATGGCGATCGCAGAGCAAGCAGGTGCTTCGGCAAAAGCAATCGGTATTATGTTTGTGGCATTCACTGTCGCAATATATGCTTTGATTGGTTATTTGTCTCGTACCGTCCAGGTAGATGCTTATTATCTTGCTGGAAGACAAGTCCCAACAGTATTTAATGGAATGGCGACTGCAGCTGACTGGATGTCAGGTGCATCGTTTGTAGCATTAGCTGGTGGTGTTTACTTCGGAGGTTATAGTTATATGGCCTTCTTAGTAGGTTGGACAGGTGGTTATGTGCTTGTGTCAACTTTATTAGCACCATATCTAAGAAAATTTGGATGTTACACAGTGCCAGACTTTATTGGAACTAGATACGGTGGAAACGGTGTTCGTTTCTGTGCGGTATTAGTTCTTGTACTAGCTTCTTTCACTTATGTGACAGCACAAATTAACGCTACGGGAACTATTGCTGCTAGAGCATTAGGAATTCCGTTTGAGGCTGGTGTTTGGGTAGGTTTAGTCAGTATCTTGTTGTGTTCTATGTTAGGTGGAATGAGAGCCGTAACATGGACGCAAGTTGCACAATACATTGTATTAATTGTTGCTTACTTAATTCCAGTTTTCTGGATTAGTAACAGAATTGGTGCAGGTGTATTTCCTCACCTAATGTTAGGTGATGAAGTAGCAAGAATTGGCGAACTTGAACAACAATTCGGTTTAGTTAAAAACAGTGCGGCAGACGTTAAGGCTGCAGGAGTACCAGGTGGATTAAAATCCATTGCAGTACCACACTCTGGAATAGCAGCAGGTGGTATGGCAGTTTGGAAGTATATTTCACTTGCGATCTGTATGATGGTTGGAACTGCATCGTTACCTCATATTTTAATGAGATACTTTACAACTCCATCAGTAAAATCAGCTAGAAAATCAGTGGCTTGGTCACTATTCTTTATTTTCTTGCTTTACTCTTCAGCGCCAATGCTAGCGACACTTTCAAAAATATCATTGATAGACCCTAATTTACCGACAGGTATAATTGGAAAATCTATTGCTGATGTTAATAACATAGAGTGGGTCAAACAATGGTCTTCTCAAAAGCAAGTGTTCATAGCAGACTTTAACGGCGACGGCATACTACAGTTAAACGAATGGTTCATGAGAACAGGTGTAGTAGTTCTTGCAACTCCAGAAGTTGCCGGATTACCATACGTAATCTCAGGACTAGTTGCTGCTGGTGGTATGGCTGCTGCGATGTCAACTGCAGACGGATTAATCTTGGCAATAGCGAACGCATTATCACATGACGTTTACTACAACATGATTGACCCTAAAGCGGATGTTAGAAAACGATTAATAGTTGCACGAGTATTGTTAGTCGTAATTGGTGCTGCGGGTGCATATATTGCATCTATGCGTATCACTAGTATCCTTGGTGCAGTTGCATGGGCGTTTGACTTTGCGATGTCAGGCTTATTCTTCCCATTAGTACTTGGAGTATGGTGGAAGAGAGCAACAAGAGAAGGTGCGATAGCTGGTATGCTAACCGGTCTTGCTGCTGGAACAGCGTATTTAATATACGTTTATCCTAAGTTTATGGGTAACCCTGCATGGTTGGGTATTGACCACTTAAGATTTGGTCTAATTGGTGCCCCAGTATGTTTGGTAGTAATGGTTGTAGTAAGTTTAATGACCAAAGCTCCAGATGCAGCTACTCAGAGAATGGTTGATGAAGTTAGAGTTCCTAGCGGAAAATCTATTCTTGGAAGACAACACTAAAGTCAATTTAATTTGATTTAAAAAGGGGCGATTTATTCGCCCCTTTTTTTTTGGGTTAGAAATGTTAAAATAATTTATGTCAATATGGATTTATATTTTAGATTATGCCTTAGGATTGGTTATGTGGACTTTACTAGGTAGGGCAGCAATGAATATCTTTCAAAAAGAAGACTCTAGGTTTTTCTTCATGAGGGCCTTTGTTGCTTTGACCAATCCTGTAATTAAATTATTTGATAAAATTACACCAGAATTTTTAGCTAGACCAATAGTTCCATTATATGTAGCTTTTTATTTTTATTTGATAAGATTTTATTTAATGCCTTGGTTACTCGGGTATGGAAGTATGGGTATGCTCTCATTTCCTATTGATAGTGATTTTTCAAGAGAACTTTACAGGTTATTCAGTCCTGATAAATAATATTTTTGACAAGATTCTTAAATAAAATATAAATTAATTATGTCTGGTCAAATTAAAATTTCTCCTTCGATTCTATCAGCTGATTTTAGCAAGCTAGGAATGGAGGTAACTGCGTTAGATAAAGCAGGTGCTGATTACATTCATGTAGATGTGATGGATGGCCACTTTGTTCCGAATTTAACTATCGGTCCAGAGATAATAAAAAAAATTAGACCATTTACAAAAAAAATATTTGATGTTCATCTTATGATATCTCCTGTAGATAAATATATTGAACAATTCGCAAATTCTGGAGCTGATATAATTACATTTCACCCAGAAGCAACTGACAACACATTAAAAACAATTAAATTAATCAAAGATTGTAATAAAAAAGTTGGGATATCACTCAAACCAAAATCTGAAATTAGCTTAATACACGATGTTTTAGATAAAATAGACTTAGTTTTAATTATGAGTGTAGAGCCAGGATTTGGAGGACAAAAATTTATGCCAGAGGTAGTACCCAAAATAAAAGAATTAAAAAAAATTATCGATAATAATAAACTCAATGTTGATTTAGAGATAGATGGTGGAATTAATTTTGTTAATGCAAAACAGGTTAAAGATGCTGGTGCAAATATACTTGTTTCTGGGTCCACTATTTTTAAAGAGAATAATGGTGATCTTGAAAAAAATATTCGACTTTTAAGAACTAAGTAAATGTTTAGCTTAAAAAATATTTATGTTTATTTTTTAGCTGCAAAAACACATTCAAAAAATTTCATAAAGAATATCTTTTTTAAGAGTGATCTCTATAATTCAAAAATTATTGAAAAAAGAGAAAACAAATTTCTTTTTTTTCCAAACCCGTATTTATTAAGCTCTTTAACAAATAAAAATAATTTTGAATTTGATATTAATTCCAAAACTATAGAAAAAATATGGTCAAAAAGGAATACAAAGGACTCTCATAATTTCCTCTGGTTGGGTTTAATCGATAGAAAAAATGATGGGGTAGTAGTTAGAAAGATTATAAGTGAATGGATATTAAAATATAAAGATTATGATGATAAAATTTGGGAACCATCTTTAATTAGTCTTAGGATAATAAGCTGGATTATGAATGCTGAGTTAATACTCAATAATAAGAATGTTGTTTTTAAGAATGATTTTGTACAAACTATATTTAAACAAATAAATCATCTTAAGAAAAACTATCTTTACGATAACGACTCTTCAAAACTAATCGAGATTTTATCTGCTATTATCTTAAGTGGCATTGTTTTTAAAGAAAGAGATGATAATTTTGATCTTGGAATAAGTCGGCTAGAGAAATTGTTACTTAGTTTTTTTGATGATAAGGGCTTTCCACATAACAAGAATGCTTACCATGCTCTAAAATATCTTAAATATATTGTAATTATTAAAGAATGTTTGAAAGACTCTCATAAAAAGGTGCCCAAATTTATTGATAAGTTTATTGATACATCCTTAAACATTATTTTGTATTTAAGAACTCCAAATAAAAATCTACCATTATTTAATGGAGCAACTGAAACAAATCTTGATAAATTTTTTGAATATTTAAAAAACCTAAACTATAAAACTAGAGAGCCCAAGGATCTCGTTATCGATATAAAAAAAATAAAATTTAAAAAAGATTTATTTTTTTTTGATACTTGCTCAACACCTGCAAAAAAATTTTCAGGATTTTACCAGTCTGGTCCATTATCTTTTGAATATTTTTATGATAAAGATAAAATCATAACTAATAGTGGCTTTGGCTCAAAAGTTTCAAAAAAAGCTACAATAATCAGTAGGCTAGCGTCTTCTCAATCATCGATAACAATAAATGACTTTTCCACAACTAGGCTTGAAAAGAATAATTTAATAAATAAAGCATTTGGTTTTTTAATAAAGGACTCTTTTAAAACTTATGATGTAAATACATTTAATGATGCTTTAAATATTGGAGTATGTGCTTCACATGATGCCTATAAAAATAATTTTGGCTTAAAAATTTATAGATCAATAAAAATTAATAAACATAATAATGATCTTGAGGGAGAAGATACTTTCTCAAGATCAAACACTTCTTCGAAAGGAGCGTCTTTTACAGTAAGATTTCATCTTTATCCAGGTGTAAATGCAGTAAAAACTTTAAGTGGTAAAAGTGTTTTAATTCAAATTAATAAAAATAAGTCTTTACTATTCTCTTGTGATAATTGTTCTGCAGGGATTGAAAAAGGTTTATTTTTTGGAAAAAATAAAATAACTAATAATTTAAATATCTTTTTAAAAGGAGATATCTTAGAAAAAGAAAAAACTATTAATTGGAAGATAAAGAAAAGGATAAATGCTGAAGAAAATTAAAAATGCCCTGATATCAGTATCGGATAAAGAAAACATTATAAAAGTACTGAGAAGCCTCGATAAGCATAATGTTCAAATTATAAGTTCTGGAGGTACTTATAAGTACATAAGAAAACTAGGTTATAACTGCATAGAGATCTCTAAATACACAGGCTTTAAAGAAATGCTTAACGGTAGAGTTAAAACACTTCATCCAAAAATTCATGCTGGAATTTTACACGATCGGCAGAACAAATTGCATAAAAATGAAATGTCCAAACTCAAATTTCCATCTATAGATTTAATAATTGTAAATTTTTACCCTTTTCAAAAAGTTGTAAGAAATACAAGAAATCCGAGCACCGTAATTGATAATATAGATATTGGTGGACCGACAATGGTTCGTGCAGCAGCAAAAAATTTTAAAAATGTAGCAATAATAACTAATAAGAATGACTATGAGGAACTAGTAGATGAATTAAAAAAATTCAAAGGTCGAACAAGTTTAAATTTCAGAGAAATTATGTCCTCTAAAGCATTTGGTTTAACTGCGTATTATGATGCTATGATAGCTAATTGGTTTAACAAAAAATTAAAAATCCAGTTCCCCGAGAGAAAAACGATTTTCGGCAGAAAGTTTAAAAAATTAAGATATGGAGAAAATCCACATCAGGAAAGTTCTGTATATATTAGTGATTACGATGATAGAAATTTGGGATTTACCCAACTGAGTGGCAAAGATTTAAGTTATAATAATTATAACGATATATTTGCCTCCTTAGAAATTTTAGAGTCAATAAAAAGTAAGTCGGGAACAGTCATAGTAAAACATGCAAATCCTTGCGGTGTCTCAGAAGATAAGAAACCGATTATATCTCTCAAAAATGCATACGCATGCGATCCAGTTAGTGCGTTTGGGGGTGTTATTGCTTGCAACTATAAAATAAATAAAAAGATTGCCTTAGAGGTAACAAAAAATTTTCTTGAAGTAATACTGGCAAAAGGATTTGATAAGGATTCTTTGAGAATACTCAAAAAGAAAAAAAATTTAAGAATTATTGATATTTCTAAGTTTAAATTAAAAGAAAGCTTGTCAATAAAGAATTTTGAAAGATCATTTTTAATTCAAAATAAAAATAAACATCTAATCGAGAAAAATAAATTAAAGTGCGTTACTAGGCTTAAACCAAATAAAAAAGAATTAGCGAGGATTAAATTTGCATTTAACTTAAGCAAGTATATAAAGTCGAATGCTATAGTTTTATGTAATAATTTTTCAACCATTGGAATCGGTGCTGGTCAACCAAGCAGAATTGATAGTTGCAAAATAGCAATTCAAAAAGCAAAAAAATTTCAACAAAATAAGATTAAAAATTCAATCGCTGCCTCAGATGCTTTTTTTCCATTTGCGGACGGAGTGATAGCCTTAATTAAAGCTGGAGTTAAGATAATTGTTCAGCCGGGTGGTTCAATCAGAGATAAGGAAGTTATCAATGCTGCTAATGCGGCAAAAATAAAAATGGTTTTTACAGGTATTAGACATTTTAATCATTAACTAAATTTTGTCTATTTTTGCTGCAAGAATGAAATCACTTTCAGCTAATCCTTTTATTGCATGAGTGAAAATTTTTATCTTACAATATCCCCAACCAAAGGAAATATCAGGATGATGATTCTCTTTTTCGGCTATGTCGCCCACTTTATTTACAAAGATTTGGCTTAAATTAAAATTTTCAAAGGAAAATTCTTTTACAAGATAATAACTTTGATCGTCATTTCTTTTAACATCCCAGCCATCAACTTTCTTTAAATATTTGTGAATTTCACTTTTATCAAATGGAGGAATATCTCCTTCACATGGAATACATTTTTTATTTGATAAATCAGTCATCTTTTTGGAGCGGGCAAAGGGACTTGAACCCTCGACCTTCTCGTTGGCAACGAGACGCTCTACCACTGAGCTATGCCCGCCAATACAACCATTATATTAAGTGAAATTAATTAGGCAAGTAATATAAATTGACTTCTCTAGTAATATTTTTTTATTATATATATATGAATAATAATTTACCAAAAAAAATACCCATATTTCCTTTGAGTGGAGTTATCTACTTTCCAAAAACGAAATTGCCCCTAAATATTTTTGAGCAACGCTATCTTGATCTTGTTAAAGACACTTATGACAACAACAAGTTAATGGGCATGGTTCAATCTAAACGAAACTCCGATGAAATTTACAAAGTCGGGTGCTTAGGTAAAATTAGTGATTTTCTAGAAACTGGAGATGGGAGAATATTGATAAATTTAATTGGCATGACCAGGTTTGAAATTATAAAAGAGATAGACAATAAGAAAAAATATAGAGAGTTTGAGGTAAATTATGATGAATATTATCAAGATTTTAATTTAAAAGATAATACTGAGTCTGAAATAAAGATACTTAAGGATTTAAAAAATAAAACAAAGATTTTTTTTGAAAAAAACAATTTAATTTTAAATTGGAAGGAATTCGATAAATTAGATTTATCACAACAAATAAATACAATTGCTATGATATCTCCTGTATCAAATGAAGAAAAACAAAAACTGCTAGAAACAAAAACTTTTTTGGAAAAAACAAATACTTTGTCAGAAATTATTGAGTTTTATCTTCATGATGAAGGGGGATTTAAGGGTTCAATACAATAGTTTAAGATTTATTCATTGAATTAAAAAAATCTGAATTATTTTTGGTATCTTTAATTTTTGATATTAAAAATTCTATTCCATCCATTGTGCCCATAGGACTTATGATCCTTCTTAACACATTCATCTTTGTTAGATCATCTTTCGCGAATAATAATTCTTCTCTTCTGGTTCCTGATCTTGTTATATCTAAAGCTGGGAAAATTCTTTTATCTGCAACTTTTCTATCTAAAATTAGTTCAGAATTTCCAGTACCTTTAAATTCTTCAAATATTACCTCGTCCATTCTACTACCCGTATCGATCAATGCTGTTGAGATTATAGTTAAAGACCCACCTTCCTCAACATTTCTTGCTGCTCCAAAAAATCTTTTAGGACGTTGTAATGCGTTAGCATCAACTCCACCAGTTAAAACCTTGCCTGAGCTTGGCACGACAGCATTATAAGCTCTTCCTAATCTTGTTATAGAGTCCAATAAAATTACCACATCCTTTTTGTGTTCAACTAACCTTTTTGCTTTTTCAATCACCATTTCTGCAACCGCAACATGTCTTGATGCAGGTTCATCAAATGTGGATGAGACTACCTCGCCTTTCACAGAACGCTGCATATCTGTTACCTCTTCTGGTCTCTCGTCTATTAATAGAACCATTAGGTAAATTTCTGGATGATTAGCAGTAATTGATTGCGCAATATTTTGAAGTATCATTGTTTTACCTGCTCGAGGAGGAGAAACGATAAGCGACCTTTGTCCCTTACCTATCGGACTTACAAGATCAATTAATCTTGATGTGTTGTCCGGTTTTTTTTCAATTTTAGTGCTTTCTACCTCAAGCTTTATTCTTTGATTGGGATAAAGAGGCGTAAGATTGTCAAAAGCTATTTTATTTCTAACTTTTTCTGGGTTATCAAAATTGATATTATTAACTTTTAATAGTGCGAAATACCTCTCAGCGTCTTTAGGTGCTCTTATTTCTCCTTCAACAGAGTCTCCGGTTCTTAAACCAAATCTTCTTATTTGACTTGGGCTAACATATATATCATCTGGACCCGGTAAATAGTTAGATTCTATTGCTCTCAAAAAGCCAAATCCATCTTGTAACACTTCAAGCACTCCCTCGGCTGTTATCTGCTCATTTTTCTCTGCTAGTTTTTTTAAAATTGCAAATAATATTTCTTGTTTTCTCAAAGTGCTTGGATTCTCTATGCCAAGTTTTTCAGCTTCAAGTATTAAATCAGCGGGGTTTTTTCTTTTTAGATCTTGTAGTTTCATGATTTTTAAATTTAAGGAAAGTAAGATAAATATAATGCTTTAATTCTAAAATTCAACCCCTAAATTATAATGGTTTGAATACGACTACAAATATTACTAAAATAAGAATAATTGTAGGAATTTCGTTATAAATTCTGAAAAATTTAGATGATTTTTGATTATGGTCTATTGCAAAATCGTTAAGATATTTACCCAAAGTAAAATGGTAGTATGTAAGTAGTATCACGGCAATAGTTTTTATCTGCATCCATTTTTCAGAAAATATTCCAAACCCAAGACTATGAATTAACAATACTCCGAATATCCATGAAAGCAACATTGCCGGCATCATTATAAAATTATAAAGTTTTCTTTCCATAGTTTTAAAAATCAATTTTTGCGAATCTTCATCAGCCTCTGCATGATAAACAAATATTCTTGGTAAGTATAACAAACCTGCCATCCAAGAAATAACTGCAATTAAATGTAAAGATTTAAATAAAAGGTATAAGTTCATTATAAAAATTTTTTTACTAAATTTTCGAATAAATTAATATGATCTTCATTATCATTTAAACATGGTACTAAATCAAAATTTTTTCCTCCGCTTTCCATAAAACTATCCCTTCCTTGAATATTAATTTCCTCTAGAGTTTCAACACAATCGGAAGCAAATCCCGGACATATTACAAGTAAGTTTTTTACTCCTTTTTTAGGTAAGGTTTCTAAAGTCTTATCTGTATATGGCTTTAACCACTCTTGTGGGCCAAACCTTGATTGAAATGTAGTCTGTATTTCAATTTTACTAAATTTTTCTCTCATCAGTCTAGTTGTTTTATGACAGTAACAGTGGTACGGATCTCCTTTATCAAAATAGGATTTAGGAATACCATGATAAGATGAAATGATAAGATCGGGATCCCAATTTAATTCATTAATTTTCTTTTCTAAGCTTTTCACCAATGCATCGATGTATAAAGCATGACTGTCGTAATGTGAAATGATCTGCAAGCTTGGTTGCCATCTCATGGCCATAAGTGATCTGTATACTTCATCACACACTGTTGCAGTAGTAGCAGCAGCATATTGAGGATATAAGGGTAATATAATTATATTTTCACAACCTTCATTTTTTAATTTATTCATTTTTGATTTGATGCTTGGATTTCCATATCTCATTGCAAAATCTACAATTATATTTTCTTTTCCTATTCTTCCACTAAGTTTATTTGCTTGACTTCTAGTAAAATAAAGCAAGGGGGACTCGTTTCGATCTTTGAGCCATATCTTTTTATATGCGTGAGCTGTTTTCGATGGTCGAAAAGTGAGAATAAATAAATTTAAGATAATTTGCCACACTATAGGGTTTACTTCTATAACGCGTCTGTCTGATAAAAACTCTTTTAAATATTTTCTAATATCCCACCACTTTGTGGAGTCTGGCGTTCCAAGATTAATTAATAGAACTCCTGTTTTGCCAAATTCTATTTTTGGATGTTGATCATCAATCATTTTCTTTCTTTAACTCTCTCGGTAATCTTTTTAATTAACTCCGGATTTGTTCTCGGCAATATGCCATGTCCTAAGTTAAATATATATGGGCAGTTGTGAAACACCTCTAAATATTTGTCAACGGTGTGTAACACTTTTTTTTCCTCTTGCTCTATGAGTATTCTTGGATCCATTCCTCCCTGAATACAAGTTTCTTTTAGGTTATTTAAGGCCCATTCCGGTTCAATATCATGGTCTATGCTTATCCCGTCGGGTAATACTTGTTCTACAAATTCTTTGTATTTATCTTTTAATCCCTTTGGAAAGCAAATGTTTGGAATATTGTTTCTTTTGCAATAGGAAATTATTTTTTTGTTAGGCAGTATACAATATTTGTTTAATTCCTCATTTTTTAACAGGCCTGCCCAAGAGTCAAATATTTGAACTATATCTGCGCCAGCTTCTTTTTGTTTTCTAAGGTGTATGTTTATTAAAACATTCAGTTTTTCTATTACTCTCAAGATAATATCACTATGGTTTTTGATAAAAAAACTTCCTTTGTTTTTTATATTAAACATATAATAAATGAGTGTCCATGGAGCACCGGCAAATCCTATTAAAGATTTACTCAATAACAAACTTTTTCTTGTTTTTTTTATTGCTTCATAAACTGGGTTAAGTTTATTTATAAATTCTTCCTCTGAGGTTCCAAAAAATTTCTTTTCATCAAAATTTGATATGATCGGTCCCTGGTCTTTTTGAAATGTAACTTTTTGACCTAAAGCATATGGTATCATTAAAATATCTGAAAAAATTATTGCTGCATCTATTTTAAATCTTTGTATTGGTTGTAATGTGATTTTTTCAACTAAATTAGGATTGATACACAAATCAACAAAATTTTGGTTTGTTTTTCTTATTTCTCTAAATTCCGGTAAGTACCTGCCCGCTTGTCTCATAAACCAAACTGGTTTACAAGTTGTATCTTTCTCCTTCAAAGTTTTAAGTATAGGTGTCATATATATAATATATGTTAAATTTAGTTTTTATTAATAGGTCATGTTAGTAGTAATAATAAGTATTTATACAAAGTTCTTCACAAATTATTAAGAAATAAGATAAAAAATCACTTTAAAAAACTTAGGTTTTTTTCGTTTATTAACAATTTGTGTTTCACTATGTATAAAAATATAATTTAAATAAATTTGTTAATATATTGTTAATTAATGTTGAAATTTAGAAGCTTAATCAATTTGATGTTATTAAACTTAAATTATTAATTATTTATAAACATACTTATGAACGAAAAATACAATGTATATTTAGTATCAGATTCAACTGGAGAGACACTGGATAGAATTTTTTTATCAATTAAGTCTCAATTCTCTAATTTCGAATACAATAAAAAAGAATTTGTTTTTATTAGGACCACTAATCAAATTGATAAAATTATTGAAGAATGTAAAAAAAGAAAGAACACAATAATACTTTACACAATAGTAGAAACTAAATTTGCAAAATATATCAACCATGAGTCTCAAAAGAACAATATACCATGCTTTGGTATTCTTGGCTCATTAATATTAAACTTTTCAAAATTATTGAATCAAAAAGCTATTCATAAACCAAGTGCACAACATGTTCTTGATGAAAATTATTATAAAAGAATGGAAGCTATTCAATATACAATGTCACATGACGACGGTAATAAAACAGATGAGTTCCAAGAAACAGATATAATACTTTTTGGCGTAAGTAGAACAAGTAAAACGCCAACATCAATTTATCTAGCTAATCGTGGTTATAAAACAATGAATATTCCTCTTGTTCCAAATCAAAGCATACCAAAAGATATTTTAAAAAATAGTTTTAATAAGTGTATAATAGGACTAATAGCAGATCCGCACAGACTTTCTGAAATAAGAAGAAACCGCGTTGCACTAATGAAAGATAGTGTGCCATCATATGCTGATATAGAAAACATAAGAAAAGAAGTGGATGAATCTTTAAAACTTTTCAAAAAAAACAGTTGGCCAATAATTGATGTTACAAGAAAGTCGGTTGAGGAAACAGCAGCATCAATTATAAAAATTTACGATATTAAAAACAAAAGATGAAAATTATATTAGCATCCAAAAGCGGAGTAAGAAAAAAAATTTTAGAAGAAAATGGCATCGAATTCGATGTTGTTCCCTCACAAGTCGACGAAGATATGGCCAAAGAGTCACTGTTAAATGAGGGGGCCAACCCACTTTTAGTTTCAAAAAACTTAGCTGAATTAAAAGCTATTAAAGTCAGTAAGTCAAATGCAGATCAACTAGTATTGGGCGCTGATAGCGTGATTTCGTTGAATGATAAATTAATTAGTAAACCTAAATCAAGAGAAGAAGCATTTAAAATTATGGATAAATTAAATGGGAAAATCCATTATTTAATTAGCTCAGTTTGTTTTGTTAAGAATGGGTCTATGGTTTGGAATTATTCAGAAAGATCAGAGTTAAAAATGAGAAAATTAGATAAGAGTCAAATCACAAACTATTTGAACAAGATACCGGTTTCTACGCTTTTAGCTTATGGTGTTTATCAAGTAGAAGCAAGCGGTAAAGAATTATTTGAATATATAAAAGGAGATGAAAATTCTATAATGGGGTTACCAATTAAACAAATAAAACAATATATTAAAAACTACAAATGAAAGAAAAAATTTTTGCAATAATTGGTAAGCCTCTGTCTCACTCTTTGTCCCCGCTCATGCATTCGTATTGGTATAAAAAATATAGTATTAATGCCAAGTATGAGCCGATCGAGATTGAACAAAATGAAATAAAGGATGTAATAGAAAAAATAAGAAAAAAAGAAATATCAGGAATAAATATAACTCTTCCCTACAAGCAAGTTATAATCCAGCATTTGGATAAAATTATTAATGACGCTGAGGAAACACATTCTGTAAATACAGTATATTTGGATAAAAATGAAACTTTGATAGGAGAAAATACAGATGTATACGGCATTCAAGCTGCATATTTAAATAAGATTAACTTACAAAAAAAAATGAACTCTGCTTTAATCATTGGTGCCGGTGGAGTAGCACCTTCGATAATATATGCGTTGATTAAGTCCAATTTAGGAAAAATAAGTATTACAAATCGAACTTTCGAAAAAGCAATATTTTTAAAAAAAAAGTTTCCTTTTATTAATATTATTAAATGGGAGGATTTTAATAAGTTCATTCCAGACTTTGGGCTAATTATAAACGCTACAAGTTTAGGCATGAAAAATTCAGATCAGTTTGAAAATAAAATTGAAAATTTTGATGAAAATGCAACATACATTGATACAATTTATAATCCATTGGAAACTCAGATGATTAACGATCTTAAACAAAAAAACATTAAAACTTTTAACGGTTTAGATATGCTAATATATCAAGGTCAAAAGTCATTTTATATTTGGAATAAAATTAATCCAGAGGTCGATGATGAATTAGTAAATTTGTTACAAGACAAAATTAAATGAAAAAAATAGGTATAACAGGACTTATATCATCTGGTAAATCATCTGTAGCAAAACTATTATCCAAAAAAGTGTATCCAATCTTTGATGCTGATAAAGAAGTTCAGAATATTTATAAAAATAAAAAGTTCCTAAAAAAATTGAAATTCTCATTTAATCTATCCTGTAAACATTCACAGTTAAAAAATGAAATAAAAAAACTTATTAAGCAAAAAAAAATAAAATTTAAAAAATTAGAAAAACTAATACATCCCATAGTTAGACTTCAAATGAAAAAATTTGTAAACAGAAACCGCAAAAAGAAAATATTAATATTTGAGATTCCATTGTTAATAGAGAGCAAACTTATGAGACATTTTGATATTATCATATTGGTTTCCAGTCCTAAAAAGACAAGAATGCAAAGATATTTAAAAAGAGGAGGATCAAAGTTTCTATTTAATTACTTGAATAGTAGACAAATCAGTGAAAATAAAAAAAGAAAGTTTTGTCAACATGTTATTAAGAATAATAGAAGTTTAAATGTTTTAAAAATTAGTGTTTCAAATATAATAAATAATTATGAGTGAAATTATACTAGACACAGAAACGACTGGCCTATCAACACGCGAAGGAGACAGAATCATTGAGATCGCTTGTATCGAAACCAAAGGCTTGATCCCAACAAAAAAAAAATTTCATGTTCTACTAAATCCAGAAAAAAAAATAAGTGATGATGCCTTTAAAGTCCATGGATTCTCTAATGAATTTCTCAAAGATAAAAAAAAATTTAAAGATATAGCTGATGAATTCTTAAATTTTATTGGAGAAAAAGATCTTATTATTCACAATGCTCCTTTTGATTTGGGGTTTTTAAATAACGAACTTAAATTGGTCAATAAAAGTGGAATTAAAAAAAACAAAATAATAGATACATTAATTTTGGCTAAACAAAAATATCCCGCACAATCTAATTCGTTAGATGCATTATGTAAAAGATTTAATATAGATTTATCTAAAAGAACTAAACATAACGCTTTATTAGATTGTGAGTTGTTAAGAGAAGTTTATATAAACATTATAGAAGCTAGGGAACCTAAACTTTTTACTAATGCTCAAAAGATCGATAACAGTATTAAAAAAAATACATCTACAGTAGAATATTTCAAAAAAATAGTCGAACCAACTGATGAGGAAAGATCAAGGCACAAAATTTTTCTTAAAAAAGAAGTTAAAAAAAACTTTTTCTATTGAATTTTTTTTTTCTCGTATAATTTTTTAAAATCTATTTTATTATCAATTTTAATTTCCTTAAAACCAGACCTAATAAAATATCCTGAAAATATATCTCTTAATTCATCGTATACATCTGATGGAACATTTATTAAAATGATCTCTTCAAGTTTTTTTTTATCTGTAATGTTTTTATCCAATTCAACAACACTAGATAAACAAATCTCGCATTCTAATAAATTACTGATTTCTTTCTTGGGTTCTAAAAATAAGGTAGTATTAACCAAAATTGTTTTTTCTTTTATCTGCTTGCTTATTATATCAAACTTTATTGTATAATTTTTAACTTCATTGGATAAATTAAAAAATGTATTAGTGTCTGGAATGTTAAATTTTGTTCTCCTAATAAATTTTGCAATTATCTTATAACTCATCTTTTTTATCATCTATAATTTCCGCCTCTATTACTTCATCCTTTTTCTCTTTTTTAATATTATTTTGTTTGACAATTAACTTAATTAAAAAAATTCTTGTAAAAGGAATAATTAATAGAAAACCAAGAACATCTGTAATGAATCCTGGTATGATCAATAGTGTTGCCCCAAAAGCGATAGATGCACCTGACAATATTTCATAAACAGGTGATTTTTTATCGTAAACATTTTTCAGACCTGATTTTAATGTATTAAGTCCTTCTAACTTTGCGAAATAAACACCTATTACTGCTGTCGATATTATTAACAAAATAGTGCTTACTGCCCCAAAAACATTACCAATCTTGATAAATACATAAATTTCTAGTGCTGGAACTATAATAATAAAAAATAATAATGAGTTCATTTGTCTATTACAAAATTATATGATTAATGTATATTTGTAAAACAATGAGTAATAATTTTGGATATATAGATATCATTCTTTTAGCAATGATCGCAGGTTTTATCATCCTTAGACTAAGAAATATCTTAGGCAGGAAAACAGGTCACGAAAGCAAGATATATACTGATTTCAACGAGAAAAGATTTGAAACAATAAACAAAAAAAATATCAATGTTAATGAGGCTAGAGATACTTTAGAGGGACAAGATAAAAAAGAATTTCTTAAAGGTGCGGAAATAGCCTACGAGACAATAATAACTTCATTTGCAAAAGGAGATAAGCAAAAATTAGAAGATCTTTTAACTAAACAAATGTCTAATAATTTTTATGAAGCCATCGAGGAAAGGAATAGGTTAAAGATATCTTCTGACTTAACTTTTATTGGTATTAAACAATCTAACTTAGAAAAATTTGAAAAAGTAAAAACAAATTTATTTGCTACAGTGAAATTTGTTTCAGAAATTATATCAGTAAAAAAAGATGCAAATAATAAAATTATCGAGGGTAATCCCGACAGAATCAAAACCGTAACTGATCATTGGAAGTTTACAAAAAATGCTTCTAGCAAAAGTCCAAATTGGTATTTGACTGAAATAATCAGTAAGTGAAGAACAAAAAAAACCTTTCAAAAAAAGACTTAAACGATTGGAAAGAATATCTTAATAACCCAAGAGATTTAATTGATAAAGATATTCAAAATAACTTCACTAACACTAATAAAAAAAGATTTACTTTTGATTTACATGGGTACAATTTGATTGAAGCAAATAAAAAAGTGGATGAGATAGTAAACTTCTGCTCTCAAAAAAAATATTCCGAGATTCTTCTCATAACTGGCAAAGGTATTCATTCAAAATCTGATAATGTTTACGAATCTAAAGACTATAGCAAACTCAGGTATTCTGTCCCAGAGTATTTAAAAACAAATGAAGAAATAAAAAAATTTATTTTTCAAATTGGCACTGCGGAAGATAATGATGGCGGAGGTGGAGCTATCTTAATCAAATTAAAAAAATTATAATATAAATTTTGAAAGGTCAGTATCTTTGACTAAATTACCTAAATTATTTTTTACAAATTCTGAATTAATAGTAATTTTTTCTCCAGCTTTGTCTGTGGCATTAAAACTTGTATCATCTAAAACTTTTTCAATAATTGTGTGAAGTCTTCTAGCCCCGATATTTTCAACTGATGCGTTAACCTCTGCTGAAATTTTTGCAAGCATTTCAATACCATCATCTGTAAATTCAAGTTCAACATTTTCCGTTTTGAGCAGAGCCTTATATTGCTTTATTAAACTGTTATCTGGTTCTTTTAAAATTCTTATAAAATCCTTTTCATTTAACGCGCTTAGTTCAACTCTTATAGGCAACCTACCCTGTA
>CACGLI010000010.1 GCA_902573865.1 uncultured Pelagibacteraceae bacterium | reverse complement strand
AGTTTTAACTCTAAATATTTAATTGATATTGCTTCTGTTATTGAAAATCAGAATATAGAATTTTTACTAAATGATGGAATTTCTCCAGTATTAATCACAGATCAGTCTGACAAAGATAGTTTTTATGTGATAATGCCAATGAAAATATAAAAATAGAATTTAAATATTTAAAATCAGTTAAAACCGTTGATATTATTAGATTATTCAGGTTAAGAATTTCTACTGATTTTATATTAGATAAAAAAAATGATATCATAATAGTTCAAAATATAATGCCAAAAAACAAATCAGTTAATATAAACAATAATTATGGTGCAGAGTCTATCAAAGTTTTAAAAGGACTAGAGGCTGTAAGAAAAAGACCTGGAATGTATATCGGAGATACAGATGATGGATCAGGTCTTCATCATATGGTTTTTGAAGTTGTAGACAACGCTATAGATGAAGCTTTAGCAGGATATTGCAAAAACATAAATATCACAATCAACTCTGACAACTCAATTACTGTGGAAGATGACGGTAGAGGTATTCCAGTAGATATTCATAAAACTGAAAAGGTATCTGCTGCAGAAGTAATAATGACCCAATTACACGCGGGGGGAAAATTTGACCATGACTCTTATAGAGTTTCTGGTGGTTTGCATGGAGTTGGTGTTTCGGTAGTTAATGCATTGTCTAAAAAACTAGATTTAACAATCTATCGAGATAGTAAAGAATACTTTGTTACATTTAGCGATGGAGTAACAAAAAAATCTTTAAAAAAAGTAGGTAATACAAAAAAAAGGGGAACAAAGGTCACCTTTTTGCCTTCTAAAGAAATATTTTCCTCAACTAAATTTAGCGTGTCGATTCTGCAAAAAAGAATGAGGGAGCTTGCTTTTTTAAATAAAGGTGTGGGCATAATACTCAGTGATGAAACTTCATCGAAAAAGAAAGAATATAAATTCAAATTTGATGGAGGAGTAACTGAGTTTGTCAAATATATAAATACAAAAAAACAAATTTTTGTAAATAAAAATGAAAAGGAAGTCTTTAAAAAACCTGTATATGTCATGGGTACAAAAAATAATATTTCAATCGAATGTGCATTTGAATGGAACGCAGGCTACTCTGAGGAAGTATTAGCTTTTACAAATAACATTAACCAAAAAGATGGCGGAACTCATCTTCTTGGTTTCCGTAGCGCGCTGACCAGAATTATAAATAAATATTCGTCTTCTTATAATAAAAAAAATAAGATTCAATTATCAGGAGAGGACATAAAAGAGGGGTTGACTACTGTTCTATCAATTAAAATGCCAGATCCTAAATTTTCATCACAAACAAAAGATAAACTAGTTTCTTCAGAAGTGCGTTTAATAGTCGAAAACATTATTAATGAGAAAGTTTCTACATGGTTCGATCAAAATCCAGGTGTTATCAAAGCTGTAATTGAAAAAATTACTCAAGCAGCGATTGCTAGAGATGTTGCGAGAAAAGCTAGAGACAGTGTTAGACGGAAAGGAGCTTTTGAATTAACTGGATTGCCAGGGAAGTTGGCAGATTGCCAAATTTCAAAAAAAGAAGGCACAGAACTTTTTATAGTTGAGGGAGACTCTGCGGGTGGGTCAGCAAAACAAGGAAGAAATAGAGAGTTTCAAGCAGTATTACCTTTAAGAGGAAAAATTTTAAATACATTTGTTGGTAACAACGGCAAAAAAAATAGAAATGAGAGTGAACATTTTACAAAAACTTTATCTAAAATGATGTCATCTAGTGAAATAGTGACTTTAATAAATGCGCTAGGTACTGGTTCAAAAGATTTTGATATTGAAAATTTAAGATATGATAAAATTATAATTATGACTGATGCAGATGTAGATGGATCTCATATCAGAACACTTCTTTTAACTTTTTTTAATAATTTTCCCTTTAATAAATTAATTGAAAATGGCCACATTTATCTAGCCCAACCTCCACTGTTTAAAGTTACTAAAGGAAATAAAATAAATTATATTAAAGATGAAAAAGAACTAGATAATTATATTCTTAAATCAGCTGGTCAAAATTCAAAAAATAAAAAAAACCTCACTGCAATAATTGAGGAGCAAAAACAGAATTTTTCTTTACAAAGATTTAAAGGATTGGGAGAAATGAACCCGGAAGAATTATGGGACACTACCCTAAATCCAGATAATAGGTCGCTGCTAAGAGTCCAGTATTCGAAAGGAACTAAAGACAAGTCCTCTGATGATCAGAAAATAATTGAAATTTTAATGGGTAGCGAAGTAAGCCCAAGAAAAGATTTTATCACTAATAACGCATTAGAAGTTAATAATCTTGACATATAATAATGAATTTTACGACCCTATTTAGATTAAAGGAAAATCTAAACTTAGACAAAAAAACCTTAGTCACTTTAAGATGGATTGCATTAATTGGCCAATTTGCTGCGATAAATTTCGTTTATTTTGCATTAAAACTTGAATTCCCAATTTATGAAACATACGCAATAATTTTTGTCGGAGTCATTACTAACATTTATTTACAGTTTGTAATTAAAACTTCTTTATTGAAAGATCTCTATTCAGGTCTTTTCTTAGTATATGATTTATTCCAACTTGGAATTTTACTTTATCTGACTGGCGGTATACATAATCCCTTTTCCTTCTTTTTAATCATACCAGCTATAGTTTCCTCTACTTTTTTAAGTATGGGTACAACAATCATTTTAGGATTAATTACTCTAGGTATATTAATAATTATTACTTTCTACCATTTACCATTGCCAGGCGTGGACCTAACATTTGTATTTCCAGAATATTATTTATTTGGAATTATTATTTCAATTATAATTGGTTTAATTTTTTTAAGTTATTTTGGAATTAGATTTGCAGGAGAAACCAAAAAAAGATCGGATGCTCTTAATAAACTTCAGTTAATATTATCAAAAGAGTATGAACTCGAGTCACTTGGCGGTCAAGCCGCTGCTGCTGCACATTCATTAGGAACACCACTTGCAACAATATCTGTAGTTGCTAAAGAATTAAAAAAAGACATAGGTGAAAATTCAAAATACACAGAAGATTTAGATTTACTTATTAGTCAAACAAAAAGATGCAGTGAAATTTTAAAACAAATATCTCAAAAACAGATTGTAGATGATAAATTTTTAAGCTTGACTACAGCAGAAGATCTTTTGGAAGATATTATTAAGTCTTTTAATGAAACTACAGATAAAAAAATTAATTTAGTAATAAAAAATGATTTTAATAAATTTAAATTTGAGAGAACTCCAGAAGTCGTTTATGGAGTAAGAAATTTTATTGGAAATGCAGTAAAATTCTCAAAAGAAAATGTGGTAATATCAATTGTGAGCGATAACAAAATTTTAAAATTATTCATAGAAGATGACGGTCCAGGTTATCCTGTTGATATTGTTAATATTATCGGTGAACCTTACATAAAATCAAAATCACGAATAATTTCCAATAAATCAGGAACGGGCTTAGGAACTTTTTTAGGGAAAACTTTACTGGAGAGAAAAGGTGCAAATCTGGAATTTGGAAAAAGTAAAGAATTCGGAGGTGCACAAGTCCAAATTTCTTGGCCAGTTGAAATTTTAAATAATTAAATTGGTTCTTGTTGGGTTAAACAATGTATTGCACCAAAACCCCATATTAAATTAGAGCAATCTATTGGAATAACTTTTCTACCTTTAAAATGTTTTTTAAAAATATTAACAACTATTTTATCTTTATTATCATTAAAAATCGGTAACAAAATAAATTTATTTGAAATATAAAAGTTAAGATAAGTTGCAGGGACTCTGATATTTCCGATATAAATAGGCTTTGGCATAGGAATTTTAATTATTTTTAAGTTAGAAATTTTTTTTCTCTCTTTTGTCAATATTTTTAAGTTTTCATATAGATTTTTATAATTTTTATCTCTTTTATTATTTTCATAGGCTATGAAAATTTTTTTTTGATCTACAAATCTTGCGATACCATCAATGTGTCCATGAGTATCATCGCCAACAATTCCTTTGTTTAACCAAATTACTTTATTTATTCCAAGATATCTTTTAAAAATTGTATGATAATCCTCACGTTTGAAATTTAAGTTTCGTTTTTGTACTTTGCTTAACAAACATTCTCGAGTTGTTAATAAAAGGCCTTTTCCATTTACATCAATCGATCCTCCTTCTAAGACTACATGTCTCTTTTTAAATTTGGGCAAAATGATCTTTTTTTTATAAAAACTATTTATCTTTTGATTTACTTTTTCGTCATGTTTATAATTTTTATATTTAGCCCATCCATTAAACTTCCAATTACACATTATATTTTTATTTTGTGTATCTTTTACAAATATAGGACCAGTGTCGCGCATCCAAACTCTGTCTGTCTTACAAACTATAAAATGAATATTTTTCAGCTTTACTTTATTTTTTTTTAACAAAAAATTTATATCTTTTTTAGAATTCATGTTTTTTACTAAAACATTCACTTTCTGACACAACGAGAGTCTTGAAATAATTTTGGCGAAAACTTCTGGAATTTTATCGAATAGCCCTGGCCAATCTTTTTCATTGTAAGGCCAGCCTATCAAAGTTGATTTCTGCCTTTCCCATTCAGCTGGCATCCTGTAGTGTAAACTAGTATTTTTATCAAGCATCTTTTGGATTTTTTAATAATCCCTTATAAAAATCTATCCTTCTATCCCTAAAGAAAGGCCAGTGTCGCCTAGAAATTTCAACTTTTTTATAATCAACTTCACAAATTAAAATATTTTCATTTAATTTAGCTTGTTTAACTATATTACCACTTGGATCGAACAATACACTATTTCCCCAAAACTGAATTTTCTTATTTCCCTCCTTTTCAAGTCCAACTCTATTAATTACCGCAACATAAACACCATTTGCGATTGCATGAGCTCTCTGAATTGAAAGCCAAGAGTTTAGTTGCGATCTACCAAATTTTCTCTTCTCTTTCGGATGCCATCCTATTGCAGTAGGATAAAAAATTATCTCTGCACCCTTAAGCGCAGTAAGTCTGGCTGCTTCAGGAAACCATTGATCCCAACATATGAGAGTCCCTAAATTTCCTTTAGAAGTTTTGAATGATTTGAATCCAATATCACCAGGTGTGAAATAAAATTTTTCATAAAACTGTGGGTCATCAGGAATATGCATTTTTCTATATTTTCCTAAAATTTTACCTCTCTCGTCAATCACAACACTACTATTATGATAAAGACCAGCCGTCTTTTTTTCGAATAGCGGAATAATTAAAATAATTTTTAATTTTTTCGCAATTGAAGAAAAAAAATTTGTTGATGGTCCTGGAATATGTTCGGCAAAATTAAAATTTTTATGCTTTTCAGTTTGGCAAAAGTATTTTGTTAAAAACAATTCTGGTAAGCAGATAATTTTTGCTCCTCTCTTTGCTGCTAGTTCAATTTTGTTCACAGCGTAATTTTTATTTTTTTTTGGATCAGATGCCATTTTCATCTGTATAAGTGCTATCTTTGTTTTGCTCATTTATCGAATAATTTTTGCAAATTTCTTTTTTCTCTTTTTTTCCACATACCGTTATGAAATGCATCGCTTGTTATGAGAGGTAAAACACTTGTTGCTTCAGCAAATACCATTTGCTCTTTAGCTAAATCAACCTTTCCCCAAGAGCTTGCTTCTTTAAGAGTAGAGCTACTACAGGCCCCATCGCGAGTATCAGCTACGGTTATTTGTATTGCATATTTGTGCATATCAACATTTTTTCCTAATAACTCTGCACATACAACAGTGTCTTGAACAAAATTTTTTGGAACACCGCCTCCAATCATAAAGAGCCCGGACTGCTTTGATTTCAGTTTAATTTCAGTCAACTCCCTAAATTCTCTTATCGAGTCTATAGTAATGTGATTATCGGGATTTTGTTCTTGATGCATTACTAATCCAAATCCAGCAGAACTATCAGTAAAAGCTGGACAAAAAATTGGTACATTATTTTTATAAGCTAATTCAATAAGAGACTCTTCCTTTTTTGCTTTAGTTTTGAGATATTTTCCTAATTCTTTTATGAATTCTCTTGAGGTGTATGTTTTACTTTTAAGAGAATTTGCAATTTTACAAATGATTTTATCACAAGCTTGCAGTTCCTCTTCATCAATGTATGTATCATAAATTCTATCAATGTAGTTTTTTCTCAAAATTGCATCGCTTTGAAATTGAGATCCCTGGTAATGTTTGAAGCCTAAAGCCTCAAAAAAATCCATATCAATAATTGATGCTCCAGTAGCAACTATCGCATCAACCATGTTATATTTAACCAAGTCCGAATATATCTTCATACATCCCGCTGCAGAAGTTGACCCAGCAATTGTTAAAAATATAGTGCAATCTTTATCGCTTAACATTTCGTTAAATATCTTAGAAGCATTGGCTGTGTCCCTTGATGTGAAAGACATTTTACTCATCGAGTTAATTATTTCTCTGGAGTCAAACGAAGTTATATCTATGTGAGATATTGGTGAGTTTAAAAAAGATTTTTTGTTATGACCTTTTCCAGGTAAGCTTTTCTTATTTTTCATGCAACCATATAACTCAATCTGTTTGAGTCACCGTACATTGTCATTATAGGCTCATCCAATAATTGAACTATGTGATTAGAGTAAAAACCATTAAAATTTGTTCTAAATGTAAGACCATAAGCACCTAACTGTCCTAGTTCAATATAATCTCCTTCTTTAATATTATTTGGTAACAAAAAAGGTCCTTTCATATAATCTAAACTATCGCATGTCGGTCCATAAAAGTTAAATGAAGTAATTTTTTTTGATTGAACTCTTCCATTTGAAATCATTCTTGATGGTAAAATAAAATTTGGAACTCCAGAGTCAAATAAAGATCCATAAGTTCCATCGTTAATATATAATTTGTATTTTTTTCTCAAGTTTACTCTTACAATCGTTGAGCCGCTTTCAGCAACTATAGCTCTTCCAGGTTCACAAATAATCTTAGGTAGTTTTGAAAGATTAAGATCTTCTAAACTTTTTCTAATTTCTTTCAAATAATTTTCCAATGGTTCTGGTTTTAAATCAGGATAAATCGAAGGAAAACCTCCTCCTACATTTATTATGTCTGGAATAATTTTTGTTTTTTTTATCAAACTTTTAATTTCGTTAATACCTTTAGAAAAAGAAATTTTATGCATACATTGAGAACCCACATGAAAACTAATTCCTATTTTATTTGCATGTTGTTTACTTAACCTGATTAAGCCCAGTGCTTCACTTGGAAGAGCACCAAACTTTCTTGATAAATCTATTTCAGCATGTTCATTAGAAATTGCCACTCTTACATACAAAGTTAAATCCTTTGCACTGTTAGTAGCTTCTAAAATTTTTTGAAGTTCTTCTTTTGTATCCAAAGCGAAGTCTCTTATACCATATTCCTTATACGCTAGGTTTATATCTTCTCTGGCTTTTACAGTGTGCATGTAAAATAATTTTGCTTTTGGGTAAAGTTTTTTAATTAATTTGATTTCGTTGACTGACGCAACATCGAAGTTCTTAATACCATTATTATAAACCTGATCCAAAACGAATTTATTAGGATTGGTTTTAACAGCGTATAAAACTTCGCCAGGAAAATTTTTCATAAAAAAATCAACTGATTTTTTTATTGCTCTAGGACGTATGCAGTAGACTGGATCTACTGGTTTTAATTTGTCAACTAATTCGTCGACGCTCTTAAATTTTTCCATCTCATGTGTCCCCCGTTTATTTACACAGTTAAGGTTTCTAAAAAATTTGTAAAAAACCTTATTAAGTTCGCATATAAGAGATTTTTACACTGTATGTAAATAAAAAAATGGGGTTGAAATATTGAATTTTAAACCCATATGTTAACTATATGAGAGGATCAAATTTACAACCTACGCAAATGAAAATTACTGACTTTGCAGACAGATCTCTACTTATCGTAGATGATGATGACCCATTGAGAGGCAGACTATCAAGAGCAATGGAAAAGAAGGGCTTTTTGGTGCAAGAAGCCAAATCTGTCGCTCAAAGTATTGAAATTGTGAGAAAAAACCCCCCTAATTTTGCCGTTATTGATTTAAGACTAGAAGATGGAAACGGTCTGGATGTGGTTAAAGAGCTTTTTAAAGCAAAAAAAGACAGCAGAATAGTGATGTTAACGGGATACGGGAACTTGCCTACAGCAGTGGCTGCAGTGAAAGCAGGAGCCATCGACTATATCGCTAAACCAGTTGATGCAGATGATGTTGAAGCTGCATTATTAGCATCTCCTGAGTCGAAAGCAAAGCCGCCTGAAAATCCCATGTCGGCTGACAGAGTAAAATGGGAACACATTCACAGAGTCTTCGAACTATGTAATAGAAATGTATCCGAGACAGCAAGACGATTAAAAATGCACAGAAGAACTCTGCAAAGAATTTTATCTAAGAGGTCCCCTAAGTAAAAATTTAAATCTTAAGGAATTTAGCTAAAATAGTTAATATTGTAATTTTAAAAGTTTCGGCCAAAAGAAAAGGATAAACTCCTAATATTAAAACTTTTTCCCAACCTACAAAGTTTGATAACCAGATTATTCCAAGAATATAAATTGATAACATCGATACAACGAAAAGAATAAAAAATTTTATAAAAATAATTAATTTTCCAAACCAACTTTCTACTTTTTGCTCTGAAGTTTTAATTAGAGGAAAAAAATATCCCGAGATAGAAACTGCAAGCAAAAAACCCATTAAGTAACCCATTGTAGGTCCTGTTAGGTACGCTAAACCAATTCCTTGCTCAGGCGTGCCTGCGAATACTGGTAAACCTATTGCACCTTGAAAAAGATATAAAGAAACTGTAAAGACCCCAAGTTTCCAACCATATAGTATACCTATGAGAACCACCACAAATGTTTGCATAGTCATTGGCACCGGATAAAAAGGTATTTTAATTTTAGATGAAATTGCAATCAAAATAGAACCGATGATAGCAAGAAAAATTTTTTTTAAAATTTGACTTGATGATATATTTTTTATTAGCTCCATAAATTTATATTACTTTTTTTTTTGACATATGCTAGCTTTTTGTTAATTGAATAAAAACATCTTCTAAATCTGCGTCATCAGTCACAATATCTAATATTTCTAAGCTATTTTGCTGTAAATACCGGACAAGATCATCAAATTTACACTTAGATTTATCGTACGAGGCAGTAATAATATTTTCATTTATTAAAAATTCAACATTATCGAATTTCAAGTCTATGCCGTTAGATATACCCTTTAACTTAAATTGAATTTTTTTTGTATTAATTCGATCTAGAAGTTTTTGAGTGGTATCAAGAGCAACTATATTTCCTTTATTAACTATAGCAATTCGGTTACACATTTCTTGAGCTTCAAATAAGTAATGAGTAGTAAGAATTATGGTAACACCTTCATTGTTTAATTGTTTAACATTGCTCCAAAGGTTTTTTCTCAACTCAACATCAACACCTGCAGTTGGTTCATCTAAAACAAGTATCGGTGGTTGATGAACCATTGCTTTAGCAATTAGCAATCTTCTCTTCATACCACCTGATAAATTTCTTGAATAACTATCAGCTTGTTTTTCCAATGAGACTAAATCAAGTATCATTTTTGTTATCCGTTCGCTTTTTTTCACCCCAAATAAACCAGCCTGAAGCTCAAGCAACATTTTGGGACTAAAGAAAGCATCTAAGTTTACTTCTTGGGGCACTATTCCTATAGATGCTCTAACTTGACGTGGATTTTGATCTAAATCAAAACCCCAAACTTCAACTTTGCCTTTTGTCTTAATCACTGTTCCTGCAAGAATATTTAAAAAAGTTGTTTTTCCTGCTCCATTAGGACCGAGCAGGCCAAAAATTTCACCCTGTTTAACATCAAATGTAATACTATTTAAAGCTTTAATCTCATTATCTTTTTCTTTTGTTTTGTAAATTTTTGTTAGCTTTTCAACACTTAAAGCAATTTTAGTCATGAAGACTTTATATCACTAATTTCAAAATGTAATATAATGAATTATGAACTCAAAGAAGAATAAAGATCATTACTATCTCATAGACGGGTCAGGTTATATATTTAGAGCTTACTATGCTCTGCCCCCGTTATCTAGGAAAAGCGATGGTTTACCGACTGGAGCAGTAAGTGGCTTTTGCTCAATGTTATTTAAATTATTAGAAGATGCTAGATCAGATGAAACTAAGTTTAAACCAACACATTTTGCTGTAATATTTGACTCAGCTAGGAAAAATTTTAGAAACGAGATTTACAAAGATTATAAAGCTAATAGAACTGAAGCACCAGAAGATTTAGCACCCCAATTTAGTTACATTAGAAAATCTGTCGAAGCATTTAATTTACCATCAATTGAATTAACAAACTATGAGGCAGATGACTTAATAGCAACTTATGCAAAAAAAATAATATCCGTTGGGGCCACTGCCACAATTATTTCGTCTGACAAAGATTTAATGCAATTGGTAAATGATAAAATAAGAATTTATGATCCTATGAAATCAAAAATTATAGGCACAAAAGAGGTAAAGGAAAAATTTGGTGTTAAACCTGACCAGGTAATAGATGTCCAATCATTAGCCGGAGACTCATCAGATAATATTCCTGGAGTACCAGGCATTGGGATAAAAACAGCAGCTGAATTGATTAATAAATATAACTCATTAGATAATCTTCTTAAAAATCTAGAGGAAATAAAACAAAAAAAAAGGAAAGAAACATTAATAAACAATAAAGACAATGCTATTTTAAGTCGTAAACTTGTTACGCTAAAAAATGATGTTCCAGTTGAAAAAAAAATAGAGTCTTTTGAATTAAAAGAGATTAATAAAGAGAGACTATATAACTTTTTAAAGGAGATGGAATTTAATCGTCTTTTGAGTCAAGCTATAAGTTTTTATGGTGAACCTAAACTAACAAATGTCACAGATAAAAAAAATAAAGAAAATTTAACAAAAGAAAAAATTGACAAAAGTCAATATCAATGTGTTGAAACATTAAATGAACTTGAAAAAGTTATTAAGAATTGTGAAAATGAGAAAATAATATCAATTGATACAGAAACTACATCCATTCACCCAATTGAAGCTGATTTAGTTGGAATTTCACTTTCACTTGAAAAAAATAAGTCATATTATATTCCTCTTAACCACACAAAAGGTAAAAATCTTCCTATAAATGAAAGTTTAAAAAAATTAAAAACTTTACTTGAAGATAATAGTATTAAAAAAGTAGGTCAAAACATTAAATATGATTTTATAGTTTTAAAGAAATATGGAATAACAATAGATCCATACGAGGATACAATGTTAGTTTCTTACACACTAGACGCAGGTTTAAATCGTCATAACTTAGACTTGCTTTCCGAAATTCACCTTGGTCATAAAACTATATCTTATAAAGATATTACTGGAACTGGAAAAAATAAAGTTAATTTTGCTGATGTTAATCTTAAAGAAGCCGCTATGTATGCTGCAGAAGATGCCGATATTACATTAAGAGTTTTTAATTATCTTAAAAACAGATTAGATCAAGAAAAGTTAAACAAAATATACGAAGTTTTTGAGAAACCGATGGTAAAATTATTGGCTGAAATGGAAACTAAAGGGATAAAAGTTAACAAAAATTATTTAGTTGAACTTTCAAAAAAATTTCAAACCAGAATAGAAAATATAGAAAAAAATATATTTAAATTATCCAAAAAAAAATTCAACATTGCATCTCCAAAGCAACTGGGTGAAATTATCTATAATGATCTTAAAATTGCAAAACTTAAAAAAACAAAAAAAGGCGGGTTGGCTACAAGCGCTGCTATTTTAGAGGATTTAGCATATAAAGGTTTTGAATTTCCAAAATTAGTCCTTGAGTGGCGGCAACTATCAAAGCTAAAAAATACTTATTCTGACGCGCTTCAAAATCATATTAATAAAAATACTGGAAGAGTTCACACCTCTTTTTTACTAGCTGCAACTAATACTGCTCGGTTAGCGTCTAGTGATCCTAATTTACAAAATATACCTATCAAAACAAAAGATGGTAAAGAGATCAGAAAATCATTCATTTCTGAAAAAAATAATTTACTTATATCTGCAGATTACAATCAAGTCGAAATGAGAATTCTAGCCGATTTAGCTAGTGTAAAAGAATTGAAGAAAGCATTTCACAATAATGAAGATATTCACAGCTTAACCGCAAGTCAAGTATTTGGGCTGGACAGAAAAAAAGTAACTGAAGAGATGAGAAGAAAAGCAAAAGCAATAAATTTTGGAATTATTTACGGGATTACTCAGTATGGACTAGCCAAACAAATTTCTGTATCAAATCAAGAAGCTTTAGATTTCATAAATAATTATTTTAAAAAATTTCCAGAAATAAAAGATTATATGGATAATACAATAAAATTTTGTAGAAAAAATGGTTATGTTAATAATATATTTGGCCGAAAAATTCATTTGAGAAATATTAATGATAAAAACTTTAGCGTGAGATCATTTCAAGAAAGAGCTGCAATTAATGCACCAATACAAAGTTCAGCTGCAGACATTATAAGACTTGCGATGATCTCAATAGACAAAAAAAAAATAACTGACAAAAAATTTAAAGCAGAAATGCTTTTGCAGATACACGATGAACTAATTTTTGAATGCTCAAATACTGATCTTAAATACTCTACAAAGTGTATTAAAGAGTCAATGTCTTCAGTTTCCAGCTCAGACATGCACAAATTTTCAATTCCATTGGAAGTGAACATAAATTCAGGTTATAATTGGGGAGAGGCACACTAAAATAATTACTTTGCGCCTAAATTTTGACAATTTAATTATGAAAATTTAACTATGTCTAATACCATTGCACTAGTAGATGATGATAGAAACTTGCTTACAAGTATAAGTATAGCTTTAGAGAGAGAAGGTTTTAAGGTACAAACATACATTGACGGAGAAACAGCTCTTATAGGACTTACTCGAAATCCTCCTGATTTAGCAATTATAGATATAAAAATGCCAAGAATGGACGGCGAGGAGCTACTTAAAAAATTAAGAAAAAAAATGTCGATTCCTATTATTTTTCTTACTTCAAAAGACGAGGAAGTTGATGAACTTTTAGGTCTTAAATTAGGTGCGGATGATTTTGTTAAAAAATCCGGGGGATTTTCAATGAAAGTTTTAGTTGAGAGGATCAGAGTGCAACTTAGAAAGAAAGGTGAAGTAATTGATGACTCAAAAAATATCATCTCTCACGGAAAACTTAAATTAGATCCCTCCCAATTAGAATGTGAATGGAATGGTAAATCTTTGCCAGATAAACTTACCACAACTGAATTTTTAATAGTTAAAGAACTTGCAAAAAGACCCGGCGTAATAAAAGAACGTTCACATTTAATGGATATAGCATACAAGGAAAATACTGAGATAGAGGATAGAACCATAGATAGTCATGTAAAAAGAATTCGTAAAAAGTTTAAAAAAGTAGACGAAAAATTTTCTGCTATTGAAACTAGATATGGAAGTGGATATAGATGGAATGTTAGCTGATGAGAAAAAAAAAAACTTCATCTATACTAAGAAAGTTCTTAGTTTTTAACTTAACTGTTTTTTCAATACTTGGTCTTTTCACCATAATTTATCTCGAAGCAATACAACCAAATTTGGTAAATAAAAGAGTTTCAGACCATAACATAATTATAAAAAATACGACTGATCATTTAGAGAGATTGAATGTGAAACTTAACAAGGAAGAGATAAATAAGTTTCTTCTTTCCACAGGTTTTCTTTTTCAAGGATTAGATAGAGTCCAATTTTTTTCGTTTGACGGAGATTTGGTTGGTGATACAAATATTTTAGATTTAGATCCAAAAGTTTTTTTAAGAGAGGAGCCTGTTTTATTTAATTTACAAAATGAAGATAACAAGATACAAGTTGAGAAAAAAAATAATATTTCATCTAGTCAAGAAAAATTAAGTAGCAATTTAATTAAGAATATAAACAATGGATTATTTGTTACACAAGGACTAATTAAAAAAAATTTCATCGTAAGCACCTATAACAGAATTGAAATTGATAATAAACTGGAAGGATATATCAAAGTATCTGAGCAAGCGAACGATATTTTGATCGCAGTAGAGGAGAGAAAAAATTTTATTATAAGAACTGTACTGGCTATAGCATTATTGATTTTAATTTTTTCGTTGTTCTTAAATAAATATATTTTAAAACCTTTAAAATTTTTATCTAATTTTACAGAGTCAATAAAAGACAAATCTAATAAAAACGTTAATATAGAAAAACTTTTTATAAGAGAAGATGAAATTGGAAAATTAACAAAATCAATTGATGAAATGACAAAAGAATTACAAAAAAGAGCTAATCGTGCAGAAACTTTTTCCTCAGATTTAGCTCACGAAATTAGAAATCCACTAGCGTCTCTGAAAGGCGCTTCTGAATTGCTGGATAAGTCAAATCAATTGTCAGACAGGGGTAAATTATTAAAAATAATTGATCATGATGTTGAGAGAATAGAGAGACTGATCACGGATTATTCTCAAATGCTTAAAGATGAGGCTTCATTATCAAGAGAAAAGATGAGTAGAATTGATTTGTCAAAAATTATAAGTAGTGTGGTAGAAGACTTTAGGCAAGATTTAGAGAACAGAGGTAAAAAAATAGAAATTGAAATTAACCTCAAAAATAAAAACGGGAAAGGTTGTTATTTAATTGGGATTGAAAATAGAATAGAACAAGTCATTGCAAATTTGTTAGATAATGCAATATCTTTTAGTTCAGAAAATCAAATTATAAATATAGATTTATCTGAAACTACAAATAGCTTTGTTTTGACTATTAAAGATCAAGGCCCAGGGTTTTTGGAAACATCTACAAGCAAAATATTTAAAAGATTTTATAGCAATAGACCTAAAAATTTTGGTGAACACTCTGGACTAGGTTTAAATATTGTAAAAAATATTGTTGAATTACATAAAGGCAAAGTAGCTGCATCTAACAGGATAGATTCTAATGGAGCACAAATAGAGATATTATTGCCTAAGACACAATAAACCATCTCAAGCTTGATAAGAGATATTTTAACTGCTAAAAGAATTGAAAATATGTCAGAAGATTTCAAAGTAAAAGATATCAAATTAGCAGATTTTGGTCATAAAGAGATATCAATAGCGGAAAGTGAAATGCCTGGTTTAATGGCATTAAGAAAAGAATACGGTAAAAAGAAACCTTTAAAAGGCGCTAGAATACTTGGATGTCTGCATATGACAATTCAGACAGCAGTTTTAATAGAGACACTAGTGGATTTAGGCGCCGAGGTAAGATGGTCGTCCTGTAATATATTCTCAACTCAAGATCACGCAGCAGCAGCTATAGCAAAAGCGGGAATTCCAGTATTCGCCTGGAAAGGTGAAACAGAGGAAGAGTATTGGTGGTGTGTTAAACAAACTATTGAAGGAAAAAAAAATTGGAAACCAAATATGATTTTAGATGACGGAGGAGATCTTACGGGTTTGATGCATAAAGAATATAAGGATCTTTTGAAAAATGTAAAAGGAGTTTCTGAAGAGACTACAACAGGAGTTTTAGCATTAAAAAAAATGGAGTCGAGTAAACAATTATTAATTCCCGCTTTTAATGTTAACGACTCAGTTACAAAATCAAAATTTGATAATCTTTATGGTTGTAGGGAAAGTTTAGTTGATGGGATTAAAAGAGCAACAGATGTCATGATGTCAGGTAAAGTAGCCATAGTCGCAGGCTTTGGCGATGTTGGAAAAGGAAGCGCTGCTTCACTTCGTCAAGCAGGAGCTAGAGTTTTGGTAACAGAAACTGATCCAATATGCGCTCTACAGGCAGCCATGGAGGGTTATGAAGTCGTATTAATGGAGCAAGCAATCAAAGATGCTGACATAGTAGTTACAGCAACAGGAAATAAAGATATAGTTACTGCCGACCATATGAGAGATATGAAAGACAGAGCAATACTTTGTAACATTGGTCACTTTGATAATGAAATTCAAGTTGAAGCATTAAAAAATTATAAATGGGACGAAATTAAACCCCAAGTCCATGAGATAGAGCTTCCTAGTAAAAAAAGAATTATTTTATTAGCCGAAGGTAGACTTGTGAACCTAGGTTGTGCAACAGGCCATCCTAGTTTCGTAATGAGCGCTTCATTTACCAATCAAGTTATTGCACAGATTGAACTTTGGAATAATTCAGATAAATACGAAAATAAGGTCTATGTATTACCGAAGCATTTAGATGAAAAAGTTGCTATGTTACATTTAGAAAAAGTTGGAGCTAAATTAACTAAAATGTCAAAAGAACAAGCAGATTATATTAGCGTTAAACAATCAGGACCATTCAAACCAGATACTTATCGCTACTAAACTAGTAGCTAATGATTATAAAATCACTAGAAAATTTAAACTTAATATCGAAAAAAGTAGCTGATCAAATTAAAGTTAATGATATCATCTATTTACTGGGTGAAATTGGTGTAGGGAAAACTACATTTACTCGATATTTAATTAATTACCTACAAAAAAAAGAAAATCTAAAAGTTACTGAAGTGTTGAGTCCTACTTTTAATTTATTGTATGAGTATGATTTTCAAAATTTTAAAATCATGCATTACGATCTTTATAGAATTAAAGAAAACAAAGAATTAAAAAATCTAGGGATATTCTCTCGGGGCGAGAACACAATAAAGATCATAGAATGGGCAAATTTAATTAAAACTCCATTATCTAATAAATTGGAGGTCCATTTAAATTATACTAATATTGAAAACGAGAGAAAGATAAAGTTTGTCGGAACTGGCAAGTGGAAAAATTTTAAATGAATTACAAATTAAAAAAAATTTCCGGTGACGCCTCGTTGAGAGAGTTTTATAGATTAAAAAAGGGTAAAAAGTCATCAATTATAGTTAAGTCAGATAAAGAAAAATTCAAAAATTTGATCACTTACATTGTAGTTAATAATATTCTCAAAAAACACAGTATAAAAGCACCGAAATTAATAAGTAATCATTATAAAAATGATATTATTGAAATCTCGGACTTAGGAGAAAAATCTTTTTACGATTTCATTAAGAAAAAAAAAAATAAATTAAGTGATTATAAAAGATTAATTAAAATTATTATTAAATTACAGCGTATTAAATTAAAAAAAAAATATCGCCTCGGAAAATTCATAGTATCTTTTCAAAATTATACGGTAAAAAATCTTCACAAAGAATCAGATTTATTTTTCGATTGGTATCTAAAACATTATCTTAATATCACAAATCTTCACAATGTTAAAAAAGTTTTAAAAAAAGAATTAAATAAAATTTACAAAAAACTTTACTTTAAGAATGAAACATTTGTTCACAGAGATTTTCATGCTTCAAATGTTATGCTTAAAAAAAGCAGATTAGGTTTAATAGATAGCCAAGATGCAATTAAGGGGAATCCATTATATGATGTCGCTTCATTAATAGATGATGTAAGAATTAAATTACCTTTAAATTTACAAACTAAATTATTTAAATTCTACCATCTCAACTCACATTTACAAAAAAACGCATTTAATAAACTTAAAAATGATTTTGAAATATTATCCGTGCAAAGAAATTTAAAAATTTTAGGAATATTTGTCAGACTTCATATAAGAGATGGTAAATCAAACTATCTTAAGTATTTGCCATACACTTGGAGTTTAATTGAGAGAAGACTGAAAAATCCAATTTTTAAAAAATTTAATTACTTATTAAAAAAATATATTAAAATTAAAAAATTATAAAAATGAAAATAAGACATGGAATGATATTGGCAGCTGGTTTAGGAAAAAGGATGAGACCTCTGACGGCTAAAACACCAAAACCATTATTAAAAATTGGCGGAAAAACATTAATTGAGAGAGCAATAAATCTTTTGCTTAATCATGGAGTAGAAGAAATATGTATAAATATTCATTATCTTGGCGACGAAATAAAAAAATTTATTTCAAACTTAGAGTCCAAAGCTAATATAAGAATATCGGATGAAATGAATTTACTTCTGGATACTGGCGGTGGGGTTAAAAAGGGAACAAAAGAGTTTAATAATAATCCTTTTTTTATAATTAATCCAGACACTCTTTGGAGTGAAAGATATTCCGAAGAAGTGTTAGCCCTTGAGAAAGAATATTTTAATAATAAAAAGCCTTGTCTATTATTAGTCAAAAAGGAATTATCGTTAGATAAAACTTTTAAGGGTGATTTTAACTTAAAGGAAAAGATAGTGTCTAGAAATAACCAAAATAGATACATCTATACCGGTCTACAAATAATAGAAAGAAGCGATTTATCTTTTATTAGCAAAAACATTTTTTCCATGAATGATGTGTGGAGTAAATTCATTGATCAAAATTGCCTATATGGTTTAGAAAGCAGACAAAAATTTTATCACTTAAACACGATTGAAATGTTTGAAAAAATATCTTCTTTACGATCTATTGATTGAAGATTATCTCTTTTGCTCTAGCTTCATTTAAATAGGAATATTTTTGAATTTCTAAGTCTTTATCAAATTCAATTATTAAAGGATTTCCGGTAGGAATTTCCAATTCATTAATTTTTGTATCTGAAACTTTAAAGAGATACTTACACAAAGCTCTCAATGAATTTCCATGAGCCGAAATTAAAACATTTTTTTTGTTTTTTAAATTCTTACTAATTTCTGAGTTATAATAGGGAACAACTCTTTCATAAGTGTCCTTTAAAGACTCTGATAGTGGAATTTTATCTCTAGGGATTGAACTATTTAATGGACTAAAATTTGAGAGATAATCACTATCTAGCTTTATAGGTGGAGGCGCAATATCCCAAGATCTCCTATATTTTTTAAATTGCTCCTCACCAATTTTATTTTTAGTTTCTTCTTTATTCAATCCAGTTAACGAACCATAATGCCTCTCATTTAATTCCCAAGCAGTGTTAAATTTCAGAGAAGGGTTTATGGAGTTAAGAATGATAGTAAGAGTCTCAATAGCTCTTTTAAGACAGGAGGTATAACAGATATCTATTTGAATATCGAGTTTTTTAAGTAATTCACCAGAATGTTTCGCCTCTGTTTTGCCGACTTCTGATAAATCAACATCTACCCAACCGGTAAATCTATTTTCAGCGTTCCAAACGCTTTGTCCATGTCTTGTCAAGATTAATTTACTCATAATAGTCAAATAAGTAATTATGTACTATATTAAATTCTAAATGAAAAATAGTATCTTATATAGTTTTAAATATTTATTCTATTTTTCTCTTATTGTTTTGTTAATATTGTACTTATTTCCAGGCAGTTTAATTGGGTACCTTTTATATGGTAACTCGGGAAAACAACCTGATCTAATTTCAAATCCAATTGGAACTTCTATAAACCATTTAATTTTCTTTTTTTATGTAAGTATTATAGGGTTTATATTTAGAATTAATCAAAAAAAATTTTTAAATAGCTTTTCATTTTTATTTTTAGTTTCTATAACTTTGGAATTATTACATTATTTAATTCCTAATAGGGCATTTGAGCTTAACGACTTATATGCAAATAGCCTAGGAGTATTATTGGCATATTTAATATTTAAATTTTTTAAAAAACTTAAAAATTAAATGCATACTCGTATAATAATCATTTTTTTAATTTTATTCTCTAACTCACTAGCAGAAGAAATATATGGTATCCCGAAAATTGTAGATGGTGATACAGTCCATATTGATAATTATAAATTTAGATTAGAAGGTATTGATGCACCAGAAATTAGACAGAAATGTAAAAAAGAGTCTTTTAAAATCTCCTCTATAATTGGTTTTACATTTTATAAAGAATATAGATGTGGGAAAGTTTCAAAAGAGAAGCTGGCAGCTAAAATTAATGACTCAGAAATCAAATGTATATTTACATCAAAAGACAGATACCAAAGATATATTGCTACATGTTTTAAGGGTAAAACAAACTTAAATCGATGGATGGTGAGGAATGGATATGCAATAGCATATAAAAGATACTCTAAAGACTATGTGCCTGATGAAGATTTTGCTAAGGAAAAGAAATTAGGATTATGGCAAGGAAAATTTACGAGGCCAGAAAAATGGAGAAAGCTTAATTAATTTCTAGTATAAATTAATAGGTGATTCATTTTAAAAAAATTATTTTTATTTCTACTTTTTTAATCTTATCTGCATGTTCGTCAATTCCAAAAAATACGCAGAATAGTTGTGCTATTTTTGAGGAAAGATACTTGTGGTATAAACATTCTAAAGCATCATATGAAAAGTGGGGTGCTCCAATTCATTTACAATTAGCATTTATAAAAAAAGAAAGTGATTTTAATTGGTTAGCAAAACCACCTAGAGTCAAACTTTTCAAAGTTATTCCTTTTAAAAGACCGTCCTCATCATTTGGATACTCACAAGCAGTTAAAGGGACTTGGGAACAATATAAGAGAGAGACTAGTAATCCTTTAGCTACTAGAGCTAGATTTAAAGACTCAGTCGATTTTATAGGTTGGTATATAAATAAAACTTCTAAAATTTTAAAAATTTCAAAAAATGATGCTTATAGACAATACCTAGCATACTATAAGGGCTGGGGTGATTATAAAAATTTCTCTAAAGACAAAAAAGCAATCATATATGCAAAATCAGTAAAAGAAATGGCAAACAAATATAGAAAACAACTTACCCTTTGTAAAAAAAATTTAGATAAAAATAAATATATTATTTTTTAAGCTGTTTATTCAACTCAATTTCAACAGCATCCATTCTAAGAGTATTTTTACCTATTATAGTGTAAATAGTTGGAATTACATAAAGAGTAAAAAAAGTTGAAAAAATCATGCCACCAAAAATAGTTATACCTACTGTTAAACGACTAGCTGCACCTGGACCAAAACTTATTATCAGTGGTAGTACGCCAATAATTGTAGATAGACTTGTCATAAGAATTGGTCTTAATCTGATAGAGGCTGCCTCGATAATAGCTACTTCAATTTTTTTACCCTCTTTTCTTAATTGATTAGCAAATTCAACAATCAAAATTCCATTCTTTGCGGATAAACCTATTAAGATGATAAGGGCTATCTGACTATACACATTTAAAGATGAACCGACAACAAGTAGGCCTAACAACCCTCCTAATATTGCCATTGGAACTGTCAACATTATAGTTAAAGGGTGACGCCAGCTTTCGAATTGGGCACACATTGCTAGGTAGGCAGTCAATAAAGCTAAAGAAAAAATAATATAAAGTTCAGTATTAGTTTTCTTATATTCCTCACTCTCCCCTTTGTAAGCTATTTTAGCCTGAGGTGTTTTTTCTTTAACAGTTTCTTTTAAAAAATTTAAAGCTTCATCCAAGGAGTAATCGCCTACTAATCTTGCTGAAATAGTTACAGCTTTCTGCCTATTATATCTTGATAAAAATGGTGATTCTCCTTTTTCATCATAAGTTACTAAATTTGAAATTGATACTAGTTTATTGTTATTTTTTGATCTAACAAATATTTTACTAATACTACTTGGTTCCTGTCTATCTTTAATATCTCCTTGCAGAATAATGGAATATTCTTTTCCATCTTGAGTAAATCGTGTAACATTTTTTGAACCAAAAAGTGTCTCTACAGTTCTTCCAATGTCTTCAGTCGAAACACCTAAATCAGCAGCTTTTTTTTGATCGATTTGAACATTTAATTGCGGTTTATTTAAATCAAAGTCGTCTTGTACAGATGTTAAACCAGGATTTTTTCTTGCTTCATTTTTTATAATATTTTTCCACTCTATCAATTGATCATAAGTATTTCCAAGAATCACAAATTGTACCGGATTTTGCACTCCTCCAGTTCGTATACCTTGAGGCATTACAGGAAAGGCAAGAACACCAGGAACCTGGGATATTTTACCAAAAGACTCTCTCATTATTTTCACGCCATGACGATCTCTTTTGTTCCATGGTTCAAGAAGAACAATAATGAAGCCACTATTTACTTGTTTAGATGATTTTCCAAAGCCAGGAACTCTCATTATGAGCCTTCTATATTCTCCCTTCCCAACTTCTGGTAAAAGCAATTCCTCAATTTCTTCAGCTTTATTTTTTGTAAAGTTAAAACCTGATCCTTGGGGAGCTTTAATTATAACAAAAAATGCACCTCTATCCTCTGGAGCAATTAGTTGTTTTGGGGCATGATTAAAAAAGAAAATAGTTAATATTAGAGTTGTAATTAAAAATGAAAAAATTATTTTTTTTTTATTAATCCAACGTGTCAGAGATGTTTTGTAAATATTTTTTAGACCATTTAATTTATTTTCAAATTTAAGAACAATATTAGACTTTTTCATATTTGATTTTAGAAATTTACTTCCTAACATAGGGCTTAAAGACAAAGCAACAAAACTAGAAATTATAACTGCAGAAGCTAGGGTGATAGCTGTTTGAGTAAAAAGAACACCAGTAATTCCTTTTATAAAAATTAAAGGAACAAATACTGCTACTAAAACAACGGTTGTGGCTATAATTGCAAAAGAAACTTGTTTTGCTCCATTATAGGCGGCAACTAAAGGTGTTTCACCTAATTCAATTCTTCTTACAATATTTTCTAACATTACGATGGCATCATCAACAACTATACCTATCGCTAAAACAAGAGCCATTAGGGTAAATAAATTTATGGAAAAGTCAAAAATATAAATTGATAAAAAAGTTGATATAAGTGAAACTGGCAAAGCAATTATTGGCACAATGAGTGATCTTAGATTTCCTAAAAATAAATAAATTATTATTGTTACCAAGATTAATGCAATGATTAATGTTTTATAAACCTCTTTGATAGCAGCTTTTATGTAATTACTTCTATCAAAAGATACTTCCAAATCAGTTCCAGGTGGAAGAGTAGGTCTAATTTCTTTAATTTTTTTCTTAATGCCATTAGCCACTTTAATTGTGTTAGCATCCGATTGTTGATAAATACCTATCCCAACTACTTGTTTGCCGTTTCCTTTAAATAAAGTTCTAGTAGATTCCGCACCTAATTCAATTCTTGAAACATCATCTAAAGTAATAACAGAACCGTCATTCGCTCTTTTGAGAGGAAGTTTCTTATAACTTTCCAAACTTTGATAAGCTTTATTTAATTTAATTGTTAAATCTATATCTTTTGACTCTATTCTACCTGCAGGAAACTCAACATTTTCTTTTTTGAGTACTTGTTCTACCTCTTGTGTTGTTAAATCTCTAGCAGCTAAAGCTAAAGGATCTAACCAAATTCTTAAAGATAATTCTCTTTCTCCCCCCAATCTAACTCTTCCAACACCTTTTACGGTTGAAAAATTGTCTGTTAAAAATCTATCCGCATAATCTGTGAGTTCCAAGTCAGACATTGTTTCAGAGCTGAAAGAGAGCCACATTGTAGTACGCATCCCTGCACTTTGCTTAAAAATTTCTGGTTGTTTTGCACCTTCAGGAAGATTGTCCACAACTCTAGCAATCGAGCTTCTTACATCATTTGTAACATCGTCTAAATCTAAACCAGTTTCAAATGTTAGAGTTATTCTCGAACTTTCATCTTCACTAAAAGAGTCAATAGTTTCAAGTCCAGGTGTTCCGCCAACAAAATCTTCGATTTTTTGCGTAATTTGAGTATCAACTATCTCAGCTGAAGCTCCAGTATAATCAGTCTGTATAGTTACAACCGGCGGCTGAACATCAGGTAGTTCGTCAGTTGGTATATCTTTAAAAGTTACTAGACCAAATATAACTAATACTAAGCTCATTACTGAAGCAACAACTGGCCTTTTTATAGAAAGATCTGTTAAAAACATAATAGATTAGTTTTTGGATTTTAATATTTTAACTTTTAAATTGTTTCTTACTTTTGAAACTCCTTCAATTACAACTTCTTCGTTTTTCTCAAGACCAGACACAACTGAAACTTTACCAAAGTTTCTCTTTCCTATCTCAATATTTCTTTTTTTAGCAATATTATCTTCTACAATGTAAACAAATGAAGTGTTGCCCTGTATAGTTACTGCACTTTCAGGAACACCTAACTCCTTTTCCTCGTCGTAAATTATTTTTACTGTCATAAGCTGTCCCGGAATAATTTGAAATTTGTTATTTTTTACTATAACCCTTGCCAAAATTGATCTTGTAGATGGATCAATTCTAGAGCTTACAGAGTCAATTTTTCCTTTGAAATTTTTCTTGAAAGCAGAAGATGAAATTTCAGCTTTTAATCCTTTTTTAATAACACCAACATAATTTTCTGGTATTTTTATATCTATAAAAATATTTTTTATATCATCGAGAGTTATAATTAAACTATCAGAACCAAGCACACCTTGAGCTATTTCTCTTTTACCCAATTTTCCTGCAAATTCTGCAATAATATTTTGATTATCTTTTAAGGCAACAATTATATCACCTTTTTTTACAAACCTCTCATCAATATTAAAATTTCCAACTATATCGTTTTCCTTTACTCTATATGTTTTGGAGTTCCTTGCTATTGCTGTTCCAAAAGTTTCTATGCTTTTAAAAAAAATAGTCTCATCAACTTTGCTTATAATGACACCTGGAGCAGGTCTCACACTAAATTTTTTTTTAAAATGTAGACCTACAAAATGTCTTGCTGCAATAATTCCAAATATTATTAATAGAATTAAAATTACTATAGTTTTGATTTTATTACTTTGTTTCATTTTTTATTAGACCGTACTCTGACCATGAACCGTCATAGATAGTTGGTGTTTTATCATTAATTAAAGAATTTGCCATACCTAAAACACAAGCAGTGACACCAGATCCACATGTAAAAGCTATATCTTTATCCAAAGAAATTTTATTTTTCTCAAAAATACTTATCAAATCCGCTCTTTTTTTAAATGTTCGATCTTTATTTAAAAGTAAATTGAATGGCAAATTTTTAGATCCTGGAATATGACCACTACTTAAACCCTTTCGTGGCTCAGGTTGGAGACCTAAAAATCTCTTCTCACTTCTTGCATCAACTAATTGAAACTTTTTTTTTAAAATATTTTCTTTTATCTGTGTTTTATTTAAAACCATAAAAGAATTTTTTTTAGCATCATAATTACTAATTTTTGTTTTGATTAAATTTTTAGAAACAGGTCTACCCTCCTTAACCCATTTATCAAAGTTCCCGTCCAAAACCGATACAAAATTTGTTTTGTGACCGAAATATAAAAAAGTATACCAAACTCTACATGAACTATAGACATCTGAGTTATCATATATAACCACATGATCAGAGTTTTCTATACCTAAGCTAGATAAATTTTTCTCCCAGTCCTCTACCTCCGGAAGCATATGAGGTAAATCAGATTTGTGATTTGAAAATTTATCTAGATCAAAAAATAAGGAATTTTTGATATGTCCCATCCCAAACTCTTTTTGAGGATTTCTATTTGAGGTTGGCAAACACCAGGTGGCATCCAAAATCTTTACCTTACTTAAGTTTTCTTGTAACCAATTAGTTGTAACTAATTTACTCATTATCTATTTTTTTCTATATATTTTTGATGGTATTCTTCTGCTTTGCAATAATTTTTTAATTTTGAAATATTTGTTTGAATTTTTCCATTTAGCTCTTTATTAAATTTATTTAGAATTTCCTTAGCCTCTTTTTCCTGGTCATCATTTTCATAAAAAATTTCACTTCTGTATTGGGATCCTATATCTGGATACTGCATATCTTTTTGAGTAGGATCGTGCATCTTAAAAAAAAGATCCAAAATTTTTTTATAAGAGATTACTTTTTCATCATAAGTTAGTCGCACGACCTCAGCATGACCCGTGTTTCCTTTACAAACTTCCTCATAAGAAACGACCGCATTATGCCCCCCAGCATAACCTACTTCTGTATCAATAATACCTGGTTTGTTTTTGAAGTTTTCCTCAGGTTTCCAAAAGCAGCCCAGTCCGAGTGTACATTTCTTCATAAAGTAATTATATAGAACTATGAGGATATTAAATTGTTAACACGAAATCAATTAGGCGTAATGTATGGTATCGCATCTGTCGCCTGTTTCGCTATGATGGATGCTTGTGTGAAGTGGCTGGATCAGTTCCCAGTTGGAGAAGTTTTGTTTAGTAGATTTTTTTTTGGTCTCATACCCATTTTGATGCTCGTCCCAAGGAGTGAATTTAGAACGTTTTACAAAACAACCAGACCAAAACTACATACATTTAGAGCAGTCAGCGGCACATTAGCAATAGTTGCACTGTTCATCGCCTTAAGAGAAATACCATTAGCTGATGTTGTAAGCCTTACTTTTGGAGGTCCTATTTTCGTAACTCTTGGTTCAATATTTTTTTTATCCGAAAAAGTCGGTATAAGAAGATGGTCAGCTGTATTTATAGGTTTCATTGGCATGCTGTTAATTGTTAAACCCGCATACGAAGAATTAAACATATATTACTTATTTCCAATAATTTTTTGTATTTTTTTTGCATGTGTTGCACTAAGTATAAGAAGTCTATCAACTACAGAACCAAATTATAGAATTGCACTCTATTTTTCAATTTTAAGTATGCTAGTAGGTTTGGCAACATTACCATTTGGATGGATAGTACCAAATAAATTTGAGCTTTTCTTATTAATTTTTACAGGAATAATTGGTTCAGTAGCAAATATTTTACTTACAGTTTCACTTAGAATTGCTGAAGCATCATTAGTTACTCCAACAAAATATTTAAACTTAGTATTCGCTATATTACTTGGCTATTTTATTTGGGATGAGGTTCCAAAAATTTTAACATTAGCAGGGGCTGGCTTGATTATAATAAGTTCAGCTATTATTTTTATGAGAGAAACTAAATTAAAAAAACAAGTGGTAAGCTCAAGACCGTGAGTAAGTGTCCAAGCTATTGGCCAAAAGCTATCAAAACATTGTCAAGAAAAGACAAAGTATTAAAAAAACTTATTTTAAAATATAATGATAAATTTCTTACAACTAGAAAAGATATTTTTTACTCTCTCTGTAAAAGTATAATTGGCCAGCAAATAAGTGTTTTAGCTGCTAATTCAGTTTTTAGAAAATTTAAAAATAAAACAAAAAAAATTAATCCAACCAATGTTTCTAAGTTAACGTTAAATCAATTAAAATCTTGTGGGCTTAGCAGACAAAAGGCTTTAGGAATTAAAGAGTTATCTTTAAAATTTGTGAAAAAAGAATTTAATCCTAAATTAATTTTAAAAATGAATGATGAGGAAGCCATTGAGTATCTATCTACACTTAGACAGATAGGTAGATGGAGCGCTGAAATGATATTATTATTCACCTATAATCGATCTAACATTTGGCCTCTACAAGATATTGGCCTATTACGAGCCATCTCTAACAATTATAAAAAAAGATACCTTCCTCCTAAAAGATTTTTAGATAAACTTTATAAGAAATTTTCTCCTTTTTGTTCTGTTGCAACATGGTACCTATGGAGATCTATAGACGATGAACCAATACAATATTAAGAACCTTCGACAATAACATGATTTCTCTTACAATGACCTTTTAGAATTTGATGAGCATCTTGGTATTCTTTTGAGTCAAAGCATTGTTCAGCTTTATTATAACTTTCAAATTCCACAACCACTGTTCGAGGAGACATGAAGCCCTCTGTTACCCTATTAGTTTGACGTCTTACTAAAAATCTTCCAGAATACTTTTCCACCGCTTTGAGCGCTTTTACCGCATACTCTTGAAGCTTTTCCTTGTTGTGAATTTTTTCATATATACAAACCCAATAACCTTTCATAATATTCTCCTTTAAATTATTTTTAGTTATAACTAATATGTTTAATGTCAGAAAAATTAATAATCAACTTTGAAGAATATCTGAAAACTGTTGAAAAACTTGCTATTCAGATCAATCAAACATTTAATCCCACTGTATTAGTTGGCATCATGAGAGGAGCTGCCCCAATAATAGATATATTATCCAGAATTTTTAAACTTCCTACTGCTTATATAGTAATCCAAAGTTACTCTGGCGAAGGTATGGAAGATAAACAGGGAAACCTTGTATTTGCAAGAGACATTAGTTCAATTGCTAGAAATAAAGATTTTGAAAGAGTCCTTCTAGTTGATGATTTATCCGATACGGGTCTTACTCTAAATAGAAGCATAGATTGGCTTAAAAATTATAAGCCAATTAAAAATTATATTAAAGAAATTAAAACTGCATGTTTATGGAAAAAAAAATCATCATCTTTTAGTCCAGATTTTTGTCCAGTAAAATTAAAAAATGATCCTTGGATAGTTCAGCCTACAGAGCATTTTGAGGAATTAAATATTAAACAAATTATTGAAAAGTACAAAAAAAAAGAAGGCTAGACCTTTTTAATCTAGCCTTCTAATATGAAATTTAAGCTACTATAAAGCTCGCAACACTTAATACAGCTATTAACCAAATAGCAGGTGAAGTAGTGTTGAATTTTCCAGTGAAAATTTTAATTAAAGCATAAGCAATGAAACTTAGTGCTATACCATGACTTATAGAATAAGTCAGAGGCATTGATATAAACGCCACAACCGCGGGCGCAGACTCAGCAATGTCATCCCATTCTATATCAGTAATATTTCTCACAAACAAAACCGCTACATAAAGCAATGCAGCTCCGTCTATCTCTTTGGGTAATGAAGTAGCTAACGGGGAAAAGAAAAGACATGCTAAAAATAACACTCCAATGACTAGCGATGTCATTCCTGTTCTTCCACCAGCTTTTACTCCAGCACCACTTTCTACATAAGATGTTACAGTTGTAGTTCCCATTAAAGAACCCGCAACTGTTCCAACGCTGTCAGAAAGCATAGCTTTGTTTATATCCTGAACTTTTCCATCTTTACCTACTTTACCAGCTACATTAGCCACCGATGTAAGAGTTCCAGCTGTATCAAAAAAGTCAATAAACAATAATGTAAAGATTACTGTGGACATACCAGCTGTGAATGCAGCACCTAAGTCAAACGCAAAAAGATATGTCATGGGTGGGGGTGAGCTCACCACGCCATTAAATTTTGCAAGACCAGTTACCCAAGCAATGACACTAAAAACAAGTATACCAATAATAATGTTTCCTCTAATTTTCATTTTTTCCATAACTATCATGGAGACAAAAGCTAAACATCCAAGTATAACAAGTGGATTTTTAATATCTCCTAAAGTTACGAGCGTTACCGGATGGTCTCCAACAACACCCATTATTTCCAACCCAATGATAGCCAAGAAACCACCTATACCAGCACCTATTCCTAACTTTAAACTCCTTGGTATAGAGTTGATTAACCAGGCTCTTATAGGTGTTAAAGAGATTATTAAAAACAATACTCCTGCTACCAATACAGCACCAAGCGCCTCTTGTGGTGTGTAACCCATTCCAGCAACTACTCCAAACGCTACAAAGGCATTAATACCCATACCAGGTGCTAAACCGATAGGCCAAGTTTTACCGTAAAAAGCCATAATAAAACAAGCTATGGCAGTTGCGACTATTGTAGCTGTGAAAACAGCACCAAAGTCAAAAAAACCTTTTTCCGGACCAGCAAATTCTCCCGAGAGAATAAAAGGATTTAAAAACATGATGTATGCCATTGTCAAAAATGTTGTAACACCCGCTATAACCTCGGTCCTAAAATTAGTTTTATGCTTTCTATAATTAAAATATTTATCAAACATGATTCCTCCTTACCTTGTGATTACATTGATTTTTTGACAAAATCTTTCATATTTTATTAAAATTCTTGAATTACAACCTAGAGGTAATATTTCTGTTTATAAAATCAATAAGTATTCTATAATTGGTTGTAATGAAAAAAACATTTTTTATATTTTTATTCTTAATTGGATGTTCAACAGTATCTGAAAAAATAGATGAAAATACAAAAAAAGAAGAAGAAAAACTAAATAAACTTTTGAATCAAACAGAAGAAACTCTAAAAATCGAGATGGGTAAACCTGATAAAATTGATTTTAAAGAAGGCAGCGGAAATAGGTTTTATATTTATGAAAGTAAAAAATTAAATATTAAATGTGAGCGTATTTTTGAGATAAATAATCGAAACACTATAATAGGTTACACAAGTAAAAATTGCTTTTAGGAACTTGCGGAGTTTCCTCCGCAAGTAAGGTAAACTTATTTTATTTTAATAAGTCTTTTTTTCTTCATTTCAGGAATGATTTTTTCACAAGAAATAGTTAGCAAACCATCTTTCAACTCAGCACCATTCACTTTTACATCATCTGCAATAGTAAACGATCTGGCAAAAGATCTTTGTGATATTCCTCGATGAATAATCTCATCTCCAGCTTTTTCTTCAGTTCTTTTAACATCTTTTGTTTTAACAGTTAAAAGATTATCTTCATATTCAACTTCAACATCATCTTTATTAAAGCCAGCAACTGCTACCTCGATAGCATACTTGTCTTTGCCTGCTTTACGGATGTTGTACGGCGGGTAATTGCTTTGTACAGCAAGACTACCATTTCCTAACATAGACTCGAACTGATCAAACATATCGTCGAACCCAATGCTAAGAGGTCTAAGTGAATTAAAGATCGATAGATCCCTACTTGTCATATATCCTCCTTTGTTAGCAAGGTTAAATGTCAGTCCCTTTTGGCAACCGACTAAATATATATGGGAATTACTTTTATTTTTTCAAGATTTTTATCTAAATATTTTTGCAGATTTTAAAATAAAAGAATACTCTTCAGCTAATTCTGTGATAGCATTGTCACGACCAGACATTCCTCCATGACCTGCTGCTTTCATTT
>CACGLI010000009.1 GCA_902573865.1 uncultured Pelagibacteraceae bacterium | reverse complement strand
AAAATTTTATTTTCAAGCCAGTTAGCTAAAAAAATCAAATCAATTTGATTTAAGCCAAAATTAAATGTTGGTAAGAAAATTAAAAGGCTTGTTATCATCAGAATTAATCTTACTCTTGGGCTTATACTTATTTTAAGATCCTCTAAAAAACCAATTAAAAATAAACATCCTCCTAAAATAATGTATTCAATATAAAGCACAGAAAAAAATAAATTGTTTAGAATTGTAAATATAATTAAACTGATAAATACTGCTAACCCTCCACACCTTGTTGTTGCTTCAATGTGAAACGCTTGAGGTTTATTATAATCGGTGTCTAGTAAAATACCATTTCTTATTTTTTTTCCGTATTTTGTAATTAGAAGAAAAACAAAAAAAGTAATGAGTGAAAATAAAGTTAAAAAGTTGATATCAATTTTATTATCGAGCATTTTTTTTAATTTTAGAATTTTTTTTAACTAAATATATACCTGTAATAATAATTAACAGGGATGCTAGAACTCTCCAAGTAATTGTTTCGTCCATCACAAAAAATCCAAATAATATACCAAAAATTGGTATCAAATAAGCTACTTGTGTTTGAAAAACTAAGCCATTAGTCGTTAAAATTTTAAATCTTATCAACCATGCAAAACCTGTTGCCACTACGCCAAGATATATTAAAGAAATAGTTGAACTTGGAGTTGGTTTAATCAAAAAAGGATCTTCTAAAAGTAAAGATAAGGGTATTAAAAATATTAAAGACCAGGCAGTCGTAGAAGTTGTAACATTTTCATTTCCTTTGTTTTTAATTTTTAATGTTAAAATCCCGCCAATTGAGTAAAATGTTGAACCGATAACTGTGATAATTGCAAAAATGAAGTTGCTCTCGTTGATGATCATTTTGTCAAAAAAAAGAAAAACAACACCAGAAAAACCTACTAGAACACCAATAATTTTAAAAAGATTTATCTTTTCATCTTTAGTAAAGAAATGAGCAAGAACTGTGCCGCTTAAAGGAGTGGAGCTCATTAAAATAGCTGCGAGGTAACTATTAATTTGACTAGTACCAATAGCTATTAAAATAAAAGGTACTGTAATGTTACAAAAACCAATTAAGGCGTATATTTTCCATTCTTTAGTAAAGGCCTCTATTTTTATTTTTTTTAAATTGCATAAAATTAATAATGGAATAATCGCAAAAAAAACTCTTACAAGTGCCAAAGTAATTGGCTCATAACTATAACTGGCAATTTTTATATTAAAAAAAGATGATCCCCATATTATGGCAAGCAATATCAACAAAAATATATCTTTAGTGTTAGCTTCTCTCATCTCTTAATTTCAATTTTAAATTGTGTGATGTAAAAAACGCATAGCTGATATCATTTTATTATATGACATTCCACATAATAAATTTGCTATAGGTTCCTAACTTTTACCAATATTACTTATATGAGCGTAAACACTGTTAAAAAATTAATGAAAGAAAAGGAAATTGAATACGTAGACTTACGATTCACTGATCCTAGAGGTAAGCTTCAACATTTAACAATGGATGCTACTGTTGTAGATGATGATATGCTTGAAAATGGTGTCTTCTTTGATGGTTCATCAATTGCAGGCTGGAAAGCCATAAATGAGTCTGACATGATCTTAAAACCAGATTTGTCTAGACCTATAATTGATCCCTTTAGCTCTCATCCTACTTTAAATATATTTTGTGATATTTTGGATGCTATTAAAAAAGACTCATACGAAAGAGATCCTAGAGGTACAGCTAAAAAAGCAGAAAAATATTTAAAAGACTCTGGTGTTGGGGATAAAGCTTACTTCGGTCCTGAACCAGAATTTTTTGTTTTTGACGATGTAAGATTTAAAAATGATATGAATGAAACTAGTTTTTCAATTGATAGTGTGGAAGGACCTTACAACACTGGAAAAAAATATGAAAATGGTAATCTAGCGCATAGACCAGGAATTAAAGGTGGATATTTTCCAGTACCTCCAGTAGATAGTGCGCAGGATATGAGAAGCGAATACCTTAAAGCATTAAAAGATATGGGTGTTAAAGTTGAGAAGCACCATCATGAAGTTGCGCCGTCACAACATGAACTTGGTATGTATTTTGGAACTTTAACTGATCAAGCCGATAATGTTCAATTATATAAATATGCGGTCCAAATGGTAACTCACTCTTTTGGAAAAACAGCAACATTCATGCCTAAGCCTGTAAAAGGAGATAATGGTTCTGGAATGCACTGCCACCAGTCAATCTGGAAAGGTAATACTCCGTTGTTTATGGGAAAAGAGTATGCAGGATTATCAAAAACAGCATTGTTCTACATTGGAGGTATTCTTAAACATGCAAAAGCTATAAATGCTTTTGCAAATGCAACGACTAATAGCTATAAAAGATTAATTCCAGGTTTTGAAGCACCAGTAATTTTAGCATATTCTGCGAGAAATAGATCTGCATCATGTCGAATTCCTGTAATAATGAATCCAAAAGCTGCACGAATGGAAATAAGATTTCCAGACGCAGCTGGAAACCCGTATTTAACCTTTGCATCTATGTTAATGGCTGGACTGGATGGTATCAAAAATAAAATCGATCCTGGTAAAGCTTTTGATAAAGATCTTTATACTCTCGGCGAAGATGAAGTAAAAAAGCTTCCAACTGTTTGTGGTTCTTTAAGAGAAGCTATGGAAAACTTAGATAAAGACAGAAAATTTTTAACTCAAGGTGGTGTATTTACCGACGATCAAATCGATGCTTACATTGATCTTAAATTTCAAGAAATTTATAATTTTGAGCATACTCCACATCCGATAGAGTTTCAGATGTACTATAGCCAATAGTGATTATACTTTAAAAGACTCACCACAACCACATCTTTCAGTTTCATTTGGATTTTTAAATATAAATTGCGAAGAAAATTTATCTTTCTTATAATCCATTTCTGTACCAAGAAGATAAATAATTGCTTTCGGATCTATTAAAACTTTTACACCTTTATCTTCAATTACTTCCTCATTTTCTTTTATATCTTTTGCGTATTCCATTACATAACTCATTCCAGCGCAGCCTCCAGATTTTACGCCAACTCTAACACCAATTGTTTTTTTATCAGCCGACAATAAAATTTCCTTTATTTTTTCAGCTGCAATATCGCTCAATTTTAAAACATTTTTACTCATAAGTTTAATTCTAGTTTTGCTGCTTCGGACATCATATCTTTAGTCCATGGTGGATTCCAAACCAACTTTATATTCGCAGTATCTACTTCGTCTAACTTTTCTACTATATCTTTCACCATTTTTGGTAAACTGTCTGCTACTGGGCAATTAGGACTTGTTAAAGTCATCTCAATCACAACAGATTTGTCATTTATAGAAATATCATAAATTAATCCAAGATCAAATATATTTACTGGTATTTCAGGGTCATAAATCTTTTTAATTTCTGCGATTATATTTTCTTTCAAAATCATTTCTTTTTTATTTCTAAAACATTTGACAAAGTATGCCAAGCCATTGTTGCACATTTAACTCTCATAGGAAATTCCTTTACACCTGATAAAGACATCATGGTTGTAATTTGATCTTCTTTTAAACTATTTAAAGATATTTTTTTTTGAGCCTTTATCATGTTTAAAAAGTCTCTAATAATTATATTTGAGATGTTATAATCTTGTCCTTTTACAATCTCAGTTAAAATAGATGCGGAAGCTAAGGAAATTGCACATCCCTCTCCCTCAAAACTTAAGTCTTCAATTTTTTTTTCTTTATCAAGTTTTGCATATATATGCACTTTATCACCGCATAGTGGGTTATGACCTGATGCATCTGCATTATAACCATTGCATTTTCCAAAGTTTCTCGGATTTTTTCCATGATCTAAAATAATTTCCTTATAAAGTTCTTTAATATCCATTTAACTAAAAATTTTTTTACACTTATTAATAGACTCATATAGTATGTCCATGTCCTCAAGCGTATTATACAAGCCTATTGAAGCTCGGGCAGTCGCTGGAACTCCAAGCTTCTCATGAAGTATTTGACAACAATGATGTCCTGCTCTAATTGCTACGCCATCATCATCCAAAATTGTTGCAATATCGTGAGGGTGTATTCCTTTCAAAGTAAATGAAATTACAGATGCTTTTTCTTTTGGAGAACCTATTAAATGAACATTATTATCCCTTTTAAGTTTTTCTATTCCATAATTTAAAACTTTTTCCTCGTGATCATAAATATTCTTTATGCCCAATTTATCGATTAATTTTATTGACTCTCCAAAAGCGACGACTTCAGCTGTTTGCATTGTGCCAGCCTCAAATTTTGTGGGGGTTTCCGCATACGAAATATTTTCTTTTTTTACCTCATTAATCATTCCACCCCCGCCCTGATACGGAGAAAGTTGATCGAGCCAATTTTTTTTACCGTACAATATTCCAAGACCATTTGGACCATAAAGTTTATGGCATGAAATTGCATAAAAATCACAATCTAATTTTTGCATATCCAATTTCAAATGCGGAGCACCTTGAGTGCCATCCACTAAAACTGGTATATTTTTCGATTTTGCAATATCAATTATCTTTTTAAGTGGAGTAACTCCACCAGTAACATTTGATATGTGAGTTACCGCGATAATTTTTGTTCTATTATTTATTAATTTACTTATATCATCAGGGTCTATTTCTAATCTATCATTAAGTTTTGAAAATTTTATGACTGCACCTTTTGTTTCGCGTAAAAAATGCCAAGGAACATAATTTGAATGATGTTCGAGTTCTGTTAAAATAATTTCATCTCCTTTATTAATAAATTTATCACCAAAAGTACTAGCAACCAAATTTATTGCTTCTGTAGCTCCCTTTGTAAAAACTATCTCTTCTCTATATTTAGAGTTAATAAATTTTTGAACCAAATCTCGAGTTTTCTCAAAAGCATTTGTAGCTTCAACTGCAAGAGTATGTACACTTCTACCTACATTTGAAAATTCATTTTCATAAAAATATGACATTCTATTTATTACAGACTGAGGTTTCTGGGATGAATTAGCGCTATCAAGGTATATCAAATTTTTTCCATTGATTTTTTTTTTAAATATTGGAAATTTTTTTTTTATATTGTTAATTTTCATAATTTATTACATCGTCCAAGTGAGAATTAATAATTTTTTTTAAATCTTTGTTTTTAATTTCTGAAATTACATCTGTAAGAAAACCTTTAACAATTAATCTAGTAGCATTTTTTTTTGATAGGCCTCTTGACATTAAATAATATTGAGCTTGTTCATCAATATTACCAGATGTAGATCCATGTGAGCATTTTACATCATCTGCATAAATCTCTAATTCAGGTTTAGTGCTAAATTCAGATTTTTGATCTAAAAGTAGACCTTTGCTTATTTGGTATGCGTCAGTTTTTTGCGCTTCTTTTGAAACATGAACTTTACCTTGGAAAATTCCTTTGCTCCCGTCTTTCAAAATATTCTTTATTTTTTGAAAGCTTTTACAGTTAGGTTTTTTGTGCCTTATTGTTGATTGTATTTCCTGATGATCATCATTTTTAAGAAATACTGCAGACATAATTTTAGCTGATGAATCTTCACTATTTAAAGATATTTCACTATCTTCTTTTTTGAATTTAGTGCCAGAAGTAAAAATATAATTTTCATAATTTGATTTATCTATTTTTATTTTATTACGAACATAATTGTATGATTTTGATGAACCTTTATTTATTATAAAATAATTAAGGTTGCTTTTGTTTAGATCAAAAATTTGAAAAGTGCTTCTAAAAAAACTAGAATTTGAATAATCAATATTGTATTCGATGACCGTAATGTCCGAGTTAAGTAATTTTATTTCATTAGAAATATTTATAAATTTGTTCTCTAAATCATGCTTAAAAATATTATAAATTACTATCGGTTTTGAAAGACTAGATGCTAATTCAAGATTATATCCTCTGTCTGCAAAAGCAATATTTTGCGCTAAAAGCGTGTCATTTTTTATATCTTGAGTAAAGTTATTAAATGGATGGATCTTGTTAGCTTTTAATAATAAGTCTTTAGTATCAAATTTTGAAGATGAACTAAATTTTTTTTCTCCATTACCAAAATTATATTTTGATATGTTTCCATTTATTGAAATTAAATAATAATGATCAAATTGCAGTTTTTCATTAAAGGTAATTGTATTTTTTTTGTTGTAAACACTGAGTTCCTTAAATTTAAAATTAAGAATTTTTTCTAAGTCTGTGAATTTCCAATTCTCTTTTCTTTTATTGGGAAAGTTATTTTTAACAAAATCTTCATTAAACATTATATTATCTTTATTTTTATTAAAATCCTCTTTTGAAAAGTTTAATTTCATATCAATTTAAATACTTATAACCAGTTTTTTCTAATTGTTGCCCTAATTCTGAGCGACCAGTTTTAATTATTTTTCCATTAGACAAAACATGTATGTAGTCTGGTTTTATATAATCTAGAAGGCGCTGATAATGAGTTATAATTAGAAAAGAGTTATCTTTGTTTTTATAAGAATTAACGCCATCAGCTACGATCCTCAAAGCATCTATATCTAACCCAGAGTCAGTCTCATCTAGTACAGAGAGTTTGGGTTCCAATAGTTTCATTTGTAAGATTTCGTTTTTTTTCTTCTCTCCTCCTGAAAATCCTACATTTAGCTGTCTAGATAAAAATTTTTCATCAATTTTAAGTTCTGATGCCTTTTCTTTAATTAGTTTAATAAAAGAGAGGGCGTCTAACTCTTTTTCACCTTTTGCTTTTCTTATGCTATTAATTGCAGTTCTTAAAAAATTGCTTGTATTAACTCCTGGGATTTCCAAAGGATACTGAAAAGCTAAAAAAATTCCATTTTGAGCTCTTTCTTCAATTGGTACATTGTTTAATTTCTTTCCTTCAAAATTTATTTCTCCACTAATGTCGTAACCTGGTTTTCCTGAGAGAACATTGGCCAAAGTGCTTTTGCCTGATCCATTTGGTCCCATAATTGCGTGAACTTCGCCTGTTTTTATCTCAAGATTTAACCCTTTTAAGATATCTTTTCCACCTGTTGAAGCTTTTAAGTTTATTATTTTAAGCATTAACCTACGCTTCCCTCTAAGCTTATTGAAACTAATTTCTGTGCTTCAACGGCAAACTCCATCGGTAATTGTTGTAAAACCTCTTTACAAAAACCATTAACGATTAAACTGACTGCTTCTTCTTGATTTAAACCTCTCTGATTACAATAAAATAATTGATCTTCGTTAATCTTTGATGTCGTTGCTTCGTGTTCAATTATAGATGACGCATTTTTGTTTTTTATATATGGAATAGTATGAGCACCACAACTATTTCCCATCAATAAAGAGTCGCACTGAGTATAATTTCTTGAATGCAGTGCTTTTCTATTAATATCAACTAAACCTCTGTAAGTGTTATCAGCATTACCAGCAGAAATTCCTTTTGAAATAATTTTACTTTTCGTATTTTTACCAAGATGAATCATCTTTGTGCCTGTATCAGCTTTTTGATGGTTGTTAGTTATAGCTATTGAATAGAATTCTCCCACAGAATTATCCCCCTGCAAAATACAGCTAGGATACTTCCAAGTAATTGCAGATCCTGTCTCTACTTGTGTCCAAGAAATTTTTGAATTTTTCCCCTTGCAAACTCCTCTTTTTGTTACAAAGTTGTAAATTCCTCCATTACCTTTTTCATCCCCAGGGTACCAATTTTGAACTGTAGAATACTTTATTTCCGCATCGTCAAGTGCAATTAGTTCTACATTGGCAGCATGCAGTTGATTCTCGTCTCTCATCGGAGCTGTGCAACCTTCAAGATAACTTACATAACTACCTTTATCGGCTATAATCAATGTTCTCTCGAATTGCCCAGTCTGAGAGGCATTAATTCGAAAATAAGTTGAGAGTTCCATTGGACATTTAACATTTGGTGGTATGTAAACAAAAGAACCATCCGTAAAAACAGCGGAATTTAAAGTGGCAAAATAATGGTCTGTTAAAGGAATAACAGATCCTAAATATTTTTTTACTAAACTAGGATGCTTTTGAATTGCTTCTGAAATGGAGCAAAAAATTATACCTTTTTTGGTCAATTCACCCTTAAATGTTGTAGCAACAGAAACAGAGTCAAAAACTGCATCAACCGCTACTCCACTTAATCTCTTTTGTTCATCAAGGGGAATACCTAATTTTTTGTATGTCTCAATTAGCTTTGGATCTACTTCATCTAAACTCTTAGGTTTATCCTTAAGACTTTTTGGTGAAGAGAAATAATACAAGTCTTGGTATTGAATTTTTGGATACTTTGGTTTCTGCCAGTTAGGTTCTTTTAATGATTTCAATCTTTTAAAGGCTCTAAGCCTCCAATCTAATAACCACTTTGGCTCTTTTTTGATCTTAGAAATAAATCTAACCGTTTCCTCTGTGAGTCCTTTAGGAGCTTTAAAATCTTCTATTTGAGTTGTGAAACCGTATTTATATTCTTTTAAACTATTTAACTCTTTATTTTTCATTTTTTTTCTTTGTTAAATCTGCTAATTTAATTTTATCAAAAAAATCATTTATATGATTTTCTAAATCATCCCAAAGATCATGGGTGATGCACTTTACTGATTTATTATTGCAACCTTTTTTTGAATCCTTTTTACAATTTAAAGTTTTTATTTCTTCATCTACAGCATAAAAAATATTTGAGAGTTTAATCTCCGTAGCGGGTTTATCCAAAACATATCCACCCTGGGATCCCCTGAGACTCTTGACTAATTTTTTGTTTTTAAGTCTTAAAAATAATTGTTCAAGGTAAGCAAGAGAAATATTCTGTCTTGCAGATATTTCACTCAAACTTACAGGCTTTTCTCTAGAGTATGACGCCAAATCTGCCATAGCCATAACCGCGTATCTTCCTTTAGTTGTCAATTTCATAAATTCAGCATGTAATACAACAATTTTTTTACAATTCCTAGTAAATTGCTAGGGTTTAAAAAAAAATATTTGTCGCATAATTTCGTGTTATAAATCTATTCTTTTTTTGAAAATAGTTATCATTATTAATTATGAAACAAAAAAGTTCAGAAATTTTTATTCCCGGTCCTGCTGGTAGACTTGAAGCAAAATATTATAAAAACCCAAAATTTGGTTCTCCAGTGGCTATAGTTCTTCATCCTCATCCTCAGTATGGCGGCACAATGAATAATAAAATTGTTCAACTGATGTATAATGTTTTTTTAGAAAATAATTTTTCTGTTATAAAAATAAATTTTAGAGGTGTAGGTAAAAGTGAGGGTGTCTTTGATAATGGTCAGGGGGAATTATCTGACGCGGCGGCGGCTTTAGATTGGATCGAGAGAGAAAATTTAGACTATAGTCAGTGTTGGGTATCTGGTTTCTCTTTCGGTGCTTTAATTTGTATGCAATTAATTATGCGAAGACCTGAAGTAAATAATTTTATAGCAGTGTCTCCACAACCAAATGTTTACGATTTTTCTTTTTTAGCTCCCTGCCCAACTTCTGGGCAAGTTGTGTTTAGTGAAAATGATGAGTTGGTTACAAGAGAAAGTATTAATGAACTTGATAAAAGAATTAAAAGCCAAAAGGGAGTTGAAGTATTATTTTCTGCTATTAAAAATGCTAATCACTTTTTTAAAAATAAAGAGTCTGACTTAAAAAATGTAGTTAAGAAATATATAGATCAAAAAACTGCCCTTATTTAAAATTTATAATTTCCCCGCCCAAACAAGAATCTTTTTCACAACCAGTCATCCATTTAAATGAGATAGGCAAACCATTAACTGACCTAATTGATAAAAATGCAAATGCTTGCGACTCTATAAAATCACCATCTATATTAAATTCATCAATATCAAATACATCACATTTAAATTTATTTTTTATTTTTTCAAAAATGAATTTATTTTTTCTTCCACCACCAGATAAAATTAATTTTATATTTTTATTTTCATTAATATTTATTTCATTTATTAATCTCCAACATATGTTTTCTACTGTATACTCTGTGATAGTTGCTGCACCGTCCTCAAGAGAGAGGCCCCTGGCAAAACCCAAGTCAAAATCTTTTATATCAAATGACTTTTGTTTAATTTTAATTAAATCTCTTTCTAAAATATCTTGAAGAATTTGCTTATGTATTTCCCCACTTCTCGCAATCAAACCATCTTTATCAAATTTAAATTTTGAATATTTTTTTATCCATTGATCAATTAAACAATTTCCTGGTCCAATATCACTTGCAATGAAAGATTTTTTTTCTTTGTCGAAGTATGTAAAATTAGATATTCCTCCGATGTTAAGTATTATCCATGAAAATTTGAAATTGAATTGATTTCCTATTGCCATATGAAATACTGGGGCAAGAGGTGCTCCTTGACCTCCATTATCTAAATCATTTTTTCTAAAATTATAAACAACACTTTTTTTTGTTAGTTGAGAGAGAAGGCTAGGATCACCTATTTGTACTGAAGTTTTTTCTTTAGCATTATGATAGATTGTATGTCCGTGAAAACCTATTAAATCTATATTTATTTTTTTTTTCATCGCGCTAATAGCTTTAGCGTGTACAATAGTTAATTCTCTTTCAACAATTTTGATTTCATCTCTAAATTTTTTCAGGTCGTTTAGGTTGTTAATTTTTTCTCTTAAATTTAAAATTTTATTTAAAAACGCATTATCGTATTCAAAATATTGATTTTCTAAAATTTCAAATATTTTTTTCTTTTCCGATATTTCGCCATTTGATTTAATAATAGAGGCATCAATACCGTCACTAGATGTACCTGACATTAATCCTAAGGAAATATACTCTTTTTTCATATTTTTATTTATTTATAATTTTTTTCGTATATTAGTAGAATATTGATTATGTTTCTATGAAAAGTACTTTTTTAAAGGAAATGTCAGACAGAGGGTACATTAGTCAATGTACTGATATCGATAACTTAGATGATTTACTAAGCAGAAATAGAGTTAAAGCATATATAGGTTTTGATTGCACCGCAGACTGTCTTCATGTTGGGAGCTTAATGCAAATAATGATTTTAAGACTTTTACAAAAACACGGTCATCAGCCGATTGTTTTATTTGGTGGGGGAACTACTTTAATAGGAGATCCCTCAGGAAAAGACAGTACTAGAAAAATTATACAAAAAAAGACTATAAAGAATAATATTTTAGGTATTAGGGATAATTTTAAAAAACTTTTAAAACAAAAAAAAAATAAAGCAATATTAGTGGATAATGAAAATTGGCTTGGAAAATTAAATTATATTAATTTTTTAAGGGAGGTAGGTAGTCATTTCACTATTAATAAAATGTTAACATTTGACAGTGTCAAAATACGATTGGAACGACAACAGTCTCTAAGTTATATGGAATTTAATTATATGATATTACAAGCTTATGATTTCTTTCAATTAAATAAAAAATATAATTGCTCTTTGCAACTAGGTGGTTCTGATCAGTGGGGCAACATTGTAAACGGTATCGAATTAATTAGAAGAATTAATAAAAAGGAGTCATATGGTTTAACCACTCCATTAATTACTACAGCTTCTGGTGCAAAGATGGGTAAAACAGAAAATGGTGCAATTTGGTTAAATGAAAAAAAACTCTCTGCCTACGATTATTGGCAGTTTTGGAGAAATACAGATGATAAAGATGTTGTAAAATTTCTGAAATATTTTACTGATTTAAGTCTAAATGAAATTAGTGACCTTGAAACGAATGAAAAGAATATTAACAAATTAAAGATTATACTGGCAAATGAGGCGACAGCTTTATTGCATGGTAAAAAAAAAGCAAAAGATGCTGAAAATACAGCTAAAAAAACATTTGAACAAGGTGGTGTTGGAAAAAATCTTCCTGTAATAAAGATTAAAAAAAGTATCTTAATCGATGGTTTAAATGTTCTAGAATTTTTAAGTTTTACAAAAATAATGTCCTCGAAAAGCGAAGCTAGAAGAGCTATTAAAAATAATGGAATAAAAATTGATGATAAAGCTTTAACAAATATTGATAAAATAATAAGCTACAAAGATTTTAAGGAAAATAATTATATCAAAATTTCATTTGGAAAAAAGAAACATTTTTTAATCAAATTGGATTAGTTTTTTTTTTCAAGCGCTTTCTGAATAAATCGTGGTGTTAAAGTTCTCACTGGATTTACAGTTGTTTTGAGATTGCCCGGTTTCCCTTTAATTTTAAAACTAACTCCAAATAAACCCTCACCAACTTCTTTTGGTATAATTATTTCTCCAACAACAGGTATCTTTGATAAAAATTTATTTATATTTTTTGCTGGTATCATAGTTCCCCTCAAACTAATTATATTTGTGGAATTATCTCTGAATCCCTCCATTAAAATGGATATACTTGATCCAATGGCATAAAGCTCCTTAATTTTTAAAGAGTTTTTATTTTTTTCTATTTGTATTTCCATATCATCAAAACTTAAACCTTCGCCAGAAACCAAGTCTGCCATACCACCAAGATCGGCAAGAGAAAGGAGTTTTACAAAAGTTGGTGCGTTAATTATTTTAAATTTTTCAATTTTGATTTTTATTTCAGAAAATGTGTCGTCAAAAGTAGAATTGATAAGAAGCTTACCTCCTTGAAGATCATTGAAAAATTTATAATTCGATAATAAAGGTTTTGGATAATCAGAATAAATCTCAAATATTTTTTTATTAGAATTTTGATCTTTTTTTAATGTTATATCTAAATATTTTCCATCTTCAAATTCACCTTTAGATGAAATTTTAGTAAATGACCCGTCTGTTATTTTACCAATAAGATTAAATTTGTTTACAGGGTTATACGGGTTTTGAAGGTTATCAAAAGAAATTTTTACTTCTTTGCTTAAGCCTTCAAGTAAATTCTGCTTTTCATTTGAGTCATCCAATAAATTTAATAAATTTGTTGCATCATATTTGTTCCCATTAATATTTATTTTTTTTCCTATACTTACTTTAAATTTATTATTTGCTTTCTCATTATTAAATGTTTCAACATTCATATTTTTAAGAGAAATAATTTTAAAATTTTTGTCTAATTTTAAATTATCAACTTCTACTTTATTTTTGCCTTCTTCAAATGAAAATTTTTGTAATTCATAAAATTTTTTAGAAGTTTCTAAATCTAAAATTACATTAAATTTAGACTTATTATTCTTATAATTTAATATTGGCATTAGAACATTTTCTTTACTACTAAGTTTGATGAGAAATTTTTTTGACTTTTTAGTGAATTTACTTTCAATTGAAATATCTTGATACTCTGAGTCATTTAAATTGAATTTTCCCTTTAAGGATAGGATATTATTATTTTCATCTGAAATAGCTGATTTTAAATTAATATCTTTAATTTCAAAATTTTTAATTTTTTTTTCTAAAAAATTACTTTTAATAGGTGTTTTTAATTTTAATTTTAAAATATCAGAAGATCTTTTGATGACATAATTGTAACTTTTAATTTCGAAATTTTTGTTTAACTTGATATTTAAGTAATGTGATGAATTAGTAGTATAATTAAAATCTAAATCTGACAAATAAAATTTTTGGCTATTGATTAAAAAATTTGAAATATTCTTATTATTAATTACTCCATTGATATCTGATTTAATGTCTAGAGTAATCTCATTCTCATTTAAATATTCTATTTTGGCATTATTGAATGCTAAATTATTAATTTTTCCAGAAAAATTTGAAATTTCACCAGAATTATTTCTAAAAGTGTAAATGAAACTAGATTTATTAATATCAAAGTTATTATATTGTAATTTAAAGTTTCTTACATATCCATCTATTATGTAAGAGGTAATTTTTAAATCATCGTCAAATTTTAGATTTAAATTTGATTTAATTGAACCGTCTTTTAAATTCTTTAATAAAATACTTTTAAAATTCGAAGGTTTAATGATTTTGATTAAGCCATCAAGACTTTTGTGGTCAACTTCACTTATATTGATCTGAACTTCATTTATATTTTTTTGATTTTTAATTAATTTTTTTAAATTAAGATAAACTTTTATTTTTTCAACAGGGATAGATGAGTCTAAAAAGATTATTTGTGGTTTTATGGTTTCAAAATATAAATTTAAACTTCTTAAATCAAATTTAATTTTGATTTTATTTAAAGATACATTTATATTACTATTAAAATTTTTAATCTCGCTTTCGACTAAATTATTAAATCTTTTTGTTTCTATTCCATAAAAATTTAAAAAAACCACAAAAAAAGATAAAATTAAAATGGTTATTATAAAAAATTTAATTAATACTTTTTTCATAATTGTTGATTTAAAATTCCTGCTTCAATAAATTCGTCTATATCACCGTCTAATACTGATGTTGGGTTAGAATTTTCTATCTTATTTCTTAAATCTTTAACCATTTGATAAGGTTGTAAAACATAAGATCTAATTTGATGACCCCAGCCTATGTCAGTTTTAGCACTAACATTTTTTTGATTTTCTTTCTCTCTTTTTTGCATTTCAAATTCATAAAGTCTTGCCTTAAGCATCTTCATGCATGTTTCTTTATTTTTATGTTGAGACCTCTCATTTTGACATTGAACAACAATCTTTGTTGGAATATGAGTTATTCTAACAGCGCTATCGGTTGTATTTACATGTTGTCCACCCGCACCACTTGAACGGTAAGTGTCAACTCTTAAATCCTTTTCATCAAGATCAATTTTGATATTGTCATCTACAACAGGGTAAACCCACACGCTTGCAAAACTTGTATGTCTTCTTGCTCCACTATCAAAAGGAGAAATTCTAACAAGTCTATGAACCCCTGACTCATTTTTCAATAATCCATAGAGATATTCACCACTTACTTTTAAAGTACATGATTTAATACCAGCTTCTTCTCCCTTATGTTCACTGATCATTTCATAACGATGACCTTTTTTATCAAACCACTTTAAATACATTCTTCTAAGCATGTCAGCCCAATCTTGGCTCTCTGTACCACCAGCTCCTGCATGTATTTCTAGGTAAATATCCAGACTGTCACTTTCACCTGACAAAAAGCAATTTATCTCGATTTTTTTTAAAGTTTTTGAAAGTTCAATAATTTTTTTTTTACAATCATTTTGAACCTCAAGATCATCTTCGCTTAAACTCAAGTTGTAAAGATCTTTTAAATTTTGAACTTCATTTCGTGATTTTTCAAAAGATTGAACTATTTCAAAGTAAAAATTTTTCTTTTTAATTAAATTTTTAGCTTTATTTTGATCCTTCCAAAAATTTTCATTTTTAGAAATACTATCTAATTCTTTTAATTTATTTTTTAAGTCTTTTTTTTCAAAGATACCCCCTTATATTTTTTAGTATCTTTTCTATAAGCTCTATTTTTTCTTCAAATTTTATCATTAGTAAAACTGTCTAAATTTAACTAATGTATCATAATTATTGATATTATTTAATTTATAATTGCTTAATTTGTTAATATCATTGTTCTTAAAGGACTCCAAAATTATATTTTTATTATTAGATTTTAAATCTGATTTTTTACCCGTATTATAATCTATAGAAGCAAAATAAATATTATTGGGAATATTAAACTCTTTAAAATCTTTGCTATCTAAAGTTGTTTGCATAAATTCTTTAAAGACTGGAAGCGCTGCCTTAGAACCCGTTTCGGTTTTTCCCAGAGTTTTTGGTTGATCAAATCCAATATAAACACCTACTACCAGATTTGAGCTAAACCCTATGAACCAAGCATCAAAGTTGTTATTTGTTGTCCCTGTCTTTCCTGCTAGAGGCACATTTAAACTTCTTAATTTTTTACCTGTACCTCTTAAAACAGCCCCTTGAAGTATAGATGTGATTTGATAAGCAGTTTCCTCACTAAATACCCTCTCTTGTTTGATAATTAATTCGGGAAAATCATTTGTTTCAATCAATAAATCTTTACAGCCAATACATTCAGTTTTATTTGAAATAAAAATTGTCTTACCTCTTCTATCTTGTATTTTATTAAATAAGTTTGGCTTGATTTTTTTTCCTCCATTCACAAATGATGCATACGCAGCTGTTAAGTTTAATAAAGTGGTTTCTGCTGATCCTAGTGATACTGATAATAGCTCAGGTATTTCCTCGTAAATTTCTAATTTTTTAGATAAATTTAAAATCTTTTTTAAGCCTAACTGCTCTGCTACTCTTACGGTCATTAAGTTTCTTGAATATTCAATTCCTTTTCTTAATGTTGAGGGTCCATAAAATTTTTTACCATAATTTTCAGGTTTCCAGTCTTTAAGACCTACACCCTGTTGCGCAATATATGGAGCATCTAAAACAATTGAATTAGGTGCAAAGCCATTCTCTAGAGCTGCAGCATAGACAAATGGTTTAAATGCCGAACCTGGTTGTCTTTTAGCTTGAGTAACTCTATTAAACTCACTTGATCTAAAACTAAATCCACCAACGAGTGCTTTAACATCTCCATTGTAAGGGTCTAATGCAACTATTCCACCATTGATTTTTGGATATTGTTTTAAAGTCCAATTATTATTAATTTTCTTAACAAAAATAAAATCTCCAACTTCAAAAGTAGAAAAAATATTTTTTTTTACTGCCCATTTTAAGTAGTTGTAACTAACAACAGATCTATCGTTATTTTTTAACTTTATATCCAATTTATTTTGACTAATATTTAAAATTTCTGCAATTTCCCACTCTAAAGTTGGGTCCAATTTAATTTTCCCGATTTTCTCTTCCCAATCTTTATCTTTAAATTTATTTGTGATTTCACCTCTCCAGCCATTTCTCCTATCATACTTCTCAATTCCATTGCGTAAAGCTTTTATAGCATTAATTTGAAAATTAATATTTAATGGAGATCTAATACTTAAACCTTGGGTATACAATTTTTCAAAACCATATTTATCTTTAATAGCTCTTCTTACTTCCTCAGTATAAGAATTTGCCTCATTAATAATTTCAATTTTTTTTTTTTTTAAATTGATTTTTTTTTCTTTTAAAGTTTCAAATTCCTTTCTGTCAATAAACTTATTATTTAACAAATTTTTTAAAACTAAATTTCGTCTAAAAATAGCAGTATCGTAATATTTGTATGGATTATAACGACTTGGGGCTTTAGGCAGAGCTGCAAGCAATGCGCTCTCTTCATAATTCAAATCTTTTACAGATTTATCAAAATATTCAAGACTCGCTGCTGCAATTCCGTAAGTACCCTCTCCAAGATAAATTTGATTTAAATAAAGCTCTAAAATTCTCTCTTTGGAATAAGCTTTTTCAATTCTTATTGCAAGAATAGCTTCTTTTATTTTTCTCTTAAGAGAGACTTCATTTGTTAAAAGGAAATTTTTTGCAACTTGCTGAGTAATTGTTGATGCTCCTTCTAATCTTTTATTTTGCAGAATATTTTGCACATTATTAATTGTAGCTCTAAGGATACCTTTAGCATCAACTCCGGGGTGGTTAAAAAAATTTTTATCCTCTGCAGATAAAAATGAATTAATTACTGTATCTGGTATAGAGTCAAATGGAATAAATAATCTTTTTTCTATTGCATACTCTGCAATTAATTTACCGTTATCAGAGTAAACTCTACTTGATATTGGTGGGCTATAATCCGACAATTTTTTATAGTTTGGTAGTCCAGCTGAAAAATACCATAATGTTGAAAATAGTAGAAAGATAATTAAAAAGATAATTCCAATTAAACATTTCGTTAAAAAATTAAATGTATTCATATTTTTTTCAGTTTATAGCCCTAAATTAGGCTTTCTTATGGCATTTTATAAATATAATTTGGTTCAATTATAAAAATAAAATTGTATAATAATATATATGAAATTTACATTCAAAAAATCGCTTATCTTAAAAAAAGGAATTTTAATAAAATGGAAAAAAATTTATACATTGATGCATCGCATCCTGAAGAAACAAGAATCGTTCTTAAATCAGATAACTCTATTGACGAATACGAATTTGAAGATAAGAATAAAATAAACTTTAAAAATAATATTTATCTTGGAACTGTCAGTAGGGTTGAGCCTTCACTTCAAGCAGCATTTATCGACTTTGGAAGAGTCAAACATGGTTTTCTTGCTTTCAATGATATTCAATCAGACTACTATCAACTTCCTCAAGCTGATAAAGAAAATATTAAAAATGTAGAAGAAAAAATTCGTGAAGATTTAAAGAATAAAAGTTTAAATGATCAGTCAAAAAGCGAGCAAGAAGAAATAACAGAACCAAAGATAAACGGACAACATTCTGATGAAAACAAAAACAATATTAGAGAAAAATTAAAAAGCACCTATGGTTTAAAAAGGTATAGAATTCAGGAGGTTATTAAGCCTGGACAAGTAATTCTAATACAAGTCTTAAAAGAAGAAAGAGGTCAAAAGGGTGCTGCTTTAACGACATTTATCTCATTAGCCGGAAAGTATACAGTGTTAATGCCAAATACTCCTAAAGGCGGTGGAATTTCTAGGAAAATTTATAATTCTTCTGATAGACAAAAAATTAGATCTATCTTGAATGAAATTGAAATACCAAAAAGTCTTGGTGTCATAGTTAGGACCGCAGGATCAAATAAGTCTAAAAATGATATCGAGAAAGATTTTCATAACACTCTAAAAACTTGGGAAGAAATAAAAGAGAAAGCATTAAATTCAAATGCACCTTCTTTAATCTATGAGGAGGGAGATATTATAAAAAGAGCGGTAAGGGATATTTATGACAATGAAACAAAAAATATATTTGTAGATGGAAATGATGGATATCAAAAAACCAAAATATTCATGAAAGAATTAATGCCGAAAAATGTAAAATATGTAAAAAAATATAGGAGCAAAATACCATTGTTTCACCATGCTAACATAGAAAAACAGTTAAATAATATATTTGAACCAACCGTAAAATTAAAATCAGGTGGTTACATTGTTATAAATCCAACTGAAGCTCTTGTAGCAATAGATATAAACTCTGGGCAATCAACTAAACAAATGAATATAGAAAAAACTGCATTAAATACAAATTTAGAAGCTGCAGAAGAAATTTGTAGACAATTTAAATTAAGAGACCTTTCAGGTTTAATCGTAATTGATTTTATAGATATGCAAAATTTTTACAACAAAAGACTTGTTGAAAAGAAAATGAGAGAATGTGTAAGAAAAGATAGAGCAAGAATCCAATTAGGAAGAATAAGTAATTTCGGTCTTTTAGAAATGACAAGGCAAAGACTTAGAGAGGGATCAATCAAATGGGAGACAAACCTTTCCATTGAGTCTTTTTCACAAAAAATTATAAAAAAAATACAATTATATGCTTTAGAGAATAAAACTAAGACTGTAAACTCATATTTACCTGATAAAGTAAAAAATCACATAGTAACTAATTTTTCAAAAGAAATAAATTATCTACAAAAAAAACATTTAATTAAAATTAATTTTTTATCAAGTACAAATTTACTCATTCCAGAGTATCAAATTGAATTATTAAATAAATCGAAGAAAACAATTAAAAAATTTGAGTATTTGAGAAAAGGATACAATGACAAAAAACCTGTCACTCAAAATAAGACTAAATTAGTTAAAAAAGAAGAGAATAAAAAGATAAAAGAAAAAAAAGTTAAAAAAAAATCTAAAACTCTTAGAACTCTTTGGACAAGAAAAAAGGCTAGTTAATAACACCCTCTGTTGGAGAGCTTGGTAGAGCGTAAAAATTTTTTTTCATTCTTCCCGCTAAGTAAGAGTTCCTTCCTGATATTACCGCATCTTTAAAAGCTTTAGCCATAATAATTGGTTTTTTTGATTTAGCTATTGCTGAATTTATTAATACTCCATCACATCCTAGTTCCATTGCGATTGTAGCGTCAGATGCTGTTCCAATTCCAGCATCTACGATTACCGGTACTTTCGACTGTTTTTTAATTAGCATGATATTGTATTTATTTTGTATACCTAAACCAGATCCTATAGGTGAAGCTAAAGGCATAATAGCAGATGCTCCGTAATCCTCTAAAATTTTAGCTTGTAGCGGATCATCATTGCAATAAACCATCACTTTAAAACCCTCTTTGACCAATGTCTTTGTAGAATTAATTGTTTCTAACATGTTAGGATAAAGAGTTTTTTTATCACCTAAAACTTCTAACTTTACTAATTTCCAACCACCCATTTCTCTTGCCAGTCTTAAAATTCTTAAAGCGTCTTTTGAATTGAAACAGCCAGCAGTGTTAGGCAAATATAAAATTTTTTTTGGATCTAAATAATCAGTTAACAAAGGTTTTTTTTTATCCAAAATATTTACTCTTCTCACAGCGACGGTTACTATTTCTGCTTTCGATGCTAAGACAGCATCTTTTGTCTCTTTAAAACTTTTGTATTTACCCGTGCCTACTATCAATCGAGATTTAAATGTTTTTCCTCCAATTTTTAATAAATCTGATTTCATATTACCCTCCACCAATGAAATGCACAATTTCCATTATATCCTTATCCTTTAAATAAATATTATATTTTGTTGATGGTATAATTTTTCCATTTAATTCAATAGCAACTCTTTTATTTAATAGTTTGTAGTTTAAAAGCAATTGTTTAATAGATGTTCTATTTTTAAGGCTGACTTTTTTACCATTTAATTGTATTTTTGCCATATTTCAGTTATTTTGATTTATTATTTAACATTATGAAAAATAATATCATAATAATTAATGGACCAAATTTAAATCTTTTAGGAGAGAGAGAAAAGAATAAATATGGCACAATGTCCCTTGAAGAAATTGAAAATAATTGCACGAGTTTTTGTAAAAAAAACGAATTAAATCTTACTTTTTATCAGTCAAATATCGAGGGTGAAATAGTTGAAAAAATACAAGGAGCCAGATCTAATTTTAGTGGCCTAATCATAAATGCTGGTGGTTATACACACACCTCTGTAGCCATTCATGACTCATTAAAAATATTAAAAATACCAATTATTGAATTGCATATAACAAATATTTATAATAGAGAAGAATTTAGACACAAATCTTTGATCAGCAATGTGGCTACTGGAGTGATTTGTGGATTTGGATCAGAAGGTTATATTATGTCTCTTAACGCAATAAATAATTTGATTAAAAATGAAAATCGATAAAAACTTAATAAAAGAATTGGTAGATTATTTAAACGAATTTAATTTAACTGAACTTGAATATATGGAAGGTTCAAAGAAAATTAAAGTATCAAAATCTCATAAAGGTGTAATTAGTCAGAATGTTTCTGATAACTTAGTCCCGTCAAATAAAGCGGTTCTGAGCAGTTCAGCTGAAAATGACGGAACAAGGGTGAAGTCCCCGATTATTGGTACAGCTTATCTCGCCCCTGAACCAGGTGCAAAGCCTTTCGTAAAAATTGGAGATAAAGTAAAAAAAGGTCAAACAATAATGATCGTTGAGGCTATGAAAACTATGAATCACATCCCCTCCTCTGCTGATGGTACTGTAAAAAAAATAATGGTAAACGACGGCCAACCAGTAGAGTTTGGTCAAACATTAATTATAATAGAGTAAATGTTTAAGAAAGTCCTCATTGCTAACAGAGGAGAAATAGCTGTTAGAGTTATAAGAGCATGTAAAGAATGGGGTATAGGAACAGTAGCTGTTCACTCTGATGTCGATAGTGAGTCAATGCACGTAAGATTGGCTGATGAAAGCGTTTGTATAGGATCCCATCAACCGCAAAACAGTTATCTAAATATATCTTCTATTATGTCTGCTGTTGATCTGACCGGGGCGGAAGCAATTCACCCTGGTTATGGTTTTCTATCTGAAAATGCAAAATTCGCTGAAATAGTAAATAAACACGGTATTAAATTTATTGGGCCAAGCGCTGAAATAATAAAAAAAATGGGGGATAAAATTGAAGCAAAAAAAATAGCAAAAAAATACGGTTTACCAGTTATTGAAGGTTCAGAGGGAAGTGTAAACTCAATATCTGAAGCCAAGTCGATTTGTAAAGAAATTGGGTATCCGGTTTTAATCAAAGCGGCTGGTGGTGGAGGCGGTAAGGGAATGAAAATTGTTGAACAGGAAAAAGATTTAGAAAAGCTCTATCTTGCTGCTAAAAATGAAGCAAAAAAATATTTTGGTAAAGATGAACTTTACATCGAAAAATACTTTAAAAAACCTAGACATATTGAAGTTCAAATAATGTCAGGTAATAATAGAACCGTGCATATTGGTGAACGCGATTGTTCTGTTCAAAGAAGACATCAAAAATTAATAGAGGAAACTCCAAGTCCTGTTTTAAATGACAGTCAGAGGAAAGAGTTATTAGAAAAAACTGTTAAAATGGTTGAGCAAATTGGTTATGAAGGTGCTGGAACGGTTGAATTCATTTATGAAGAGGGTAAGTTTTATTTTCTTGAAATGAACACAAGAGTACAAGTCGAACATCCAGTGACTGAAGTTCAAACAGGTATAGATATCGTTAAAGAACAAATTTGGGTTGCATATTCTGGTGAAACTGCTTTAAAACAATTAGATGTTACGCCAAGAGGCCATTCAATTGAATGCAGAATAAACGCTGAAAATCCAGCTTTAAATTTTCAACCTAGCCCAGGTGTCATTAAGGTTTGCCATCAACCTTCCGGTTTCAGAACTAGAGTTGATGGTTCTATTTTTCAAGGCTGCAAAATTACACCTTATTACGATAGTTTAATAGCAAAAGTAATTTGCAAAGGAAGAAATAGGACAGAAGCAATTCAAAGAACTTTGAGATCATTAGATGAGTTCGTCCTTGAAGGAATAACAACCACAATAGACTTGCATAAAAAGATTCTTAACCATAAAAAGTTTATTGACTCAAATTTTGATACTAATTGGTTAGAGAAAGAAAAATTTTATTAAACTTTTGTACAACTTACTAACCAGACATCATAAATTGCATGGTCAATAGAGGAATTGTTTACATTAGAGGAGAACGCCCAGCCATTAAATAAAAAAACCTTATCATTTTCACTTTCCTTAGTATCCTTTATTTGAAGGTAAGCAACATCTTCGCTTTCAAAATTCTTCTTTATAACTTTTCCACATTTTAAAGGCTTTATTTCTAATGCTCCGTACCTTCTTTTATCTCCAATCTTAATGACTAGCTCAATAGTCTTGGCTGTTATTTTGTCTAAGCCTATGACTTTAACAGCCGAAAATTCCTCATTTTTTTTGTATGACTTTGGTTTTTCGAAAAAATCCTGTTTTGTCACATTTTCACTATTATTTGATTGTGGAGAGGTTTCTTCATAACTTGGTTTGATCTCATCTACATTTATTAGAGGAGAAATGCTTATATTATCTTCCGAATTTGATTGTGAATTTAAAAAGAATAAAAATAAAAAAATAAAAAAATAATTACTCTTTCCAAACATTATATTTTTTGAAGTTATCATCTTTTTGTATTTTATTAGGCTTATATGCATTTTCTGTTCCAGTTAAATTTTCTAAATGTTTTTTTTGCCAAAAATATGACTTTTTATTTTCTAAAGGTGGCTTGTCAGTCATATGGTGCATCCACATAAACCACTCGGAAGTAATTTTAGAGGCCTCTATGTCTGCTGCATAAATCACCCATCTCTCATTTCGTTTGTTTTGATAATACTTATTTCCAAATTGATCTTTTCCGACCAATTTTCCAGTGAAAAGGGTTTTTAAAAATGTCCCAACCGTCTGTCTATTCCACCATGTAAAAATTTGATTAATCATTTAAATCCACACACCAAAAAAGTGTATTATTCTTATTTATTTTTAAGATATACATTAAATAGGATTCCTTTTACATGAAAAAATTTATTGTTGAAACATATTACACTTGCACTTTTAAGACTATACACGAGCTTGACGACATTAATGAGCATGAATTATCTCAAATAGACAAAAGAAATGACGGAAAAGTTGAGGTCATTGAAGTCAAATTAAATAATAGAAAAACAAAAAAAACTGGAGATAAAAAATCTTCAAAACACGATAAAATTGAAAATACAAGTAAGTTAACTTTAGAAAATAGTAAATTTACAACTAATAATAAAAATGTGGCAAAAAAAGTCACTGATACAGTTTCCAAATATAACAGTCAAAATGGTGAAAGATTTAAAATGCCTGATAGAAGAAAAGGATATATTCAAAAAGCATCCATAGGAGAGCACAAAATTTATTTACACACAGGCGAATATAATGATGGAAAAATCGGTGAAATCTTTATTGATACCAATAAAGAAGGAGAACTTGTTAAAGCATTGATGAATAATTTTGCAATAGCTATTTCATTGGGTCTGCAATATGGTGTGCCATTAGAAGAGTATGTGGATGCTTTCATTGATACAAAATTTGAACCTTCTGGCAAAGTTGATGGAAACGACCGAATACTCAGTGCCACCTCTATACTTGATTATGTTTTTAGAGAATTAGCTATATCATATCTAGGAAAAGAAACATTAGCTCATACACCAACTATAGCAAAAACATCTGATCAACAAACTTTGCAAGAAGATGACAAATTCTTAAAAGTTGTTAAAGACATTACATCTAAGGGTTTTGTAAGAAGTAATTATGAGGAAAAATTAGTTGATTTAAGTGATATAAGAATAAATCTTAAATCAAAAAACTAATTTTTTTTTTTATCCAGTTTAATTTGAAGTTCTTTTAATTGTGAAATTTCTATCTCGCTTGGTGCACCCATCATCAAATCTTGTGCATTTTGATTCATTGGAAATAGTGTTACTTCCCTAATATTTTTTTCATTAGCCAACAACATGATAATTCTATCAATACCAGGTGCTATTCCTCCATGAGGTGGTGCACCGTAACTTAACGCATTTATCATGCCGCTGAATTTTTCATCTACCTGGTTTTTGCTGTAGCCAGCAATTTCAAATAATTTATACATTAATTCTGGTATGTGATTTCTTATAGCTCCTGATGAAAGTTCTACACCATTACATACTATGTCGTATTGGTAAGCTTTAATTTCCAATGGATTTGAAAAATTTAATTTTTTTACATCTCCTTGAGGCATTGAAAAAGGATTGTGACTAAATTTAATTTTACCTGAAAGCTCATCAGTCTCAAACATTGGATAATCAATTATCCAACAAAAAGAGAACTCCTTATCATTAATTAAACCTAGATCAGTTCCGAGCTTGTTTCTTGCGATTGAGAGAATTTTTTCAACATTATTTTTACTTCCGCACGAAAAAAATATACTATCACCAATTTTTGCGTTACAAATTTTCATTATTTCTTTAAGAGACTCCTCGCTGAAAAATTTACCAACAGGTCCTTTAGCAGATATTTTACCAACTTGTTCAATCGTAAAATAGGCTAATCCCGAAGCTCCTTGTTCTTTAGCCCATTTATCTATATTGTCAAAAAAACTTCTTGGCTTATCCTTTGTGTTTTTTGTAACGATACATCTTACAACAGAACCCTTTTTGACACTTTTTTTGAATATATCAAAAGTAACATCATCACGTTCAAAGATATTGGTAATATCATTAATTATTAGAGGATTTCTCAAATCTGGTTTATCAGTTCCATATTTTAACATGGAGTTATGAAAGGTTATTCTCGGAAATCTATCATTTGCAATTTTCTTTTTAGAGAATTTTTTAAATAAATTTAAAAGTAATTTTTCAACGACCTTGAATACATCTTCTTGTTCAACAAATGACATCTCAAGATCAAGCTGATAAAACTCACCTGGACTCCTATCAGCTCTAGCGTCTTCGTCTCTAAAACAAGGAGCTATTTGAAAATATTTATCAAAACCTGAAACCATAATTAATTGTTTAAATTGCTGAGGAGCTTGAGGAAGAGCATAAAATTTTCCTGGATTTAAACGACTAGGAACTAAAAAATCTCTTGCACCTTCAGGACTAGAAGAAGTTAAAATTGGCGTTTGATATTCTAAAAAACCTAATTTAATCATCTCTGATCTTATAAATGAAATGATATTCGATCTTAAAATAATATTTTTATGCATTTCATTTCTTCTAAGATCAAGAAATCTATATTTTAGTCTTATATCCTCAGGATAATTTTGTTCTCCGAAAACTGGCATTGGAAGATCTCTTGACTCAGATAATACTTCAATTGATATTATGCTAATTTCGATCTTTCCTGTTTTTAATTCTAAATTTTCAGTTCCCTTTTCTCTTTTAATAACTTTTCCTGAAACAGTTATGACTGACTCAGGTTTTAAATTTTCTATAATCGAAAAGTAATTGTTTTTATTTTCTATAACGCATTGAGTTAAACCATAATGATCTCTTAAATCTATAAAAAGTAAGTTTCCGTGATCTCTTTTTCTATGCAGCCATCCGGATAACTTTACTTCTTTACCAATTTCATTTTCAGTTAGTTCAGAGCAATTATGTGTTCTATATTTATTCATTTGATAATACTTTTTTTATTAAATTAATATTAATAGCTTTTCCAGAGGATAAAGAGAGATCATCAATATCTTTTATAAATTTAAAGACTTTTTCGTAAGATCTTTCAATATTATTAACAATATAATTTAAGTTTTTATCAGTAATGGTGATCTGTTTATCTGAGAAAGATTTTGAAATAATCACCTTTAAAAGTTCGTCTGTGGGCAAATCAATTCCAAAGGATATGAAACTGTTCAATCTAGATTTTAAGTCTACTAGATTAATATCAAAATCTTTTAATGGAATTTGTGTTAAAATTAAAACTGCTATGTCAAGCTGCTTAGTAAAATTAAGTAATGAAAAAAAAGATTTTTCATCAATATTTTTGTTAAGATTATCTATAATGATACTTTTAAATTTTGAAATATTTGGAAAAATTTTTTCTGTCAGATCTTTTTCATTTAAAACTAGAGAGTAAATTTTTTTTTCAAGTATTTTAGATAAGTGAGTTTTACCACATCCTGTTGGGCCATAAATATTTATCCATTTGTCAGGCCAATCTGGCCAACTCTCGATTAATTTATATGCTTCAAAATTATTTTTAGAGACATAAAAATCATTTTCAAAATAAGTTGTTTTAAACGGAAATTTGAAAATCAATTGTCTCATTATCTTCTTTTTCCAGACCACTCATTATCTTGTATGTTAAGATCAATACCCTTGCTCTCTAATAATTTTTGAAACTTCATTAAATTTCCATAAAATTTGATCTTTATTTGTACATCTCTATTACTAATTTGAGAAACCTCATAATTTTCTACGACACTTATTTGTCCTATAGCATTTTGGAAAAATTTCAAATCTCTCTCTTTCTTGGTCCTAAAATTTATTTTTAAGAAAATTGGTGTTCTTAAATCAAGAATATTTTCTTTCTTTATTATATCTTCAATTTCTTGTTTTGATTTTTTTATTATAATATCATAAAAATCTCTATCATTTGTATTTCCAAAATTATCAACTATAAAAGACTTATTGATTTTTTTACCTGAAATAAATGTTTGTAGAAAAATTTTTGATTTATTTTTTGTTAAATTTATATGTATTAAAGCTGTATCTTGATTTCCATAATCTAATAAAATTTCATCAATTTTTAAATTTTCATAATTTTTATTAGATTGATTAATCATTTTTATTAATTCTAAGTTTTCTATCGGTAAAATGTAATTTAGTACTTTTATTGAGTTGGTAATTTCATTTTCATCTTTTACCCAGTTCTCATAAAAATAATTATTTGAAAAAATATTAATATCATTATCGATGTATTGAATTGGCAATATTGTAATCTTTTTTGAGATAAAATCACTATAGGTTAAATTATTTTTAAAAAAAAATTTATTAATTCTCTCTTTGTCGAAATAAATATTAACACTTTTTTGAATTAGATTTTGATTGCTGATTTTTTGTATTTGAAAATGCGAAATTAAATTTTTTATATCTTTTAAACTGGTTTGTTTGAGCTTTTTGTAATCTTTTCTTAATGAGATTCTTTCTATTAATTGATAAAAACCCTCTCTATAAGCTTGGTTTAAAAACTCTTGATGATTTCTATACTTCTCAGACTTTATGATAATATTATTAACACTAAAAATAGTATTTTCTGATAAAACATTTCCAGTTTTTAAAAAAAATATTATTATAAATATTATTAAATTATAAAATTTCATAGATATTATTTATCAGTACTTTGGATGAAAAAAAATTATAATAGTTATAAACAAAGCGGTGTAAATATCTTGCTTGCTGATAAATTTGTGAGTCATATTAAAAAGATAACAAAAAAAAATGACAAAAATTTGAACAATATTGGATCATTCGGCTCATTATATGATATTTCTAAACTTAAAATCAAAGATCCAATTTTAGTATCATCTACTGACGGGGTTGGTACTAAATTAGAGTTGGCAAACAGATTTAAAAAATACAACACTATCGGTGAGGACTTAGTTGCAATGTGTGTAAATGATTTAATTGTTCAAGGTGCTAGACCTCTATTCTTTTTAGACTACATTGCTGTAGGAAAATTGAATTTAGTTAAAATGAAAAAAATTTTAAAAGGAATTATCAATGGATGCAAAAAATCAAGTTGTAACTTAATAGGTGGAGAAACTGCAGAAATGCCTGGAACTTATCAAAAAAATAAATTTGATTTAGCTGGATTTTCTGTTGGTGTCGTATCAAAAAAGAAAATGATTTCAAAAAATAAAGTTAGAAAAAATGATCTAATTTTAGCTATTCCTTCATCTGGTCTTCATTCTAATGGATTTTCGTTAGTAAGGCATTTAATAAAAAAAATTAATTTGTCTTCTAAACAAAAAAAAGAATTATTAAAACCTACTAAAATTTATGTCAAAGAGATTGTATATCTTTGCAGACAGGAATTAATAAATGCTTCTGCAAATATTACTGGAGGCGGTATAACTGAAAATATTATTAGATCAGTCCCAGAAAAATATAGTGTAAATATAGATCTTTCAAAAATTAAAATTCTTAAGGTATTTAAATGGTTAAAAAAATTTGGTGTGAGTGATAAAGAAATGCTTAAAACTTTTAATTGTGGAGTTGGATTTTGTTTAATCGCTAACTCAAAGAATGTTAAGAGAATATCGAGTATTTTTCCTAAACAATATAAGCCATATATAATTGGTACAATTGTAAATAATAAAAGAAAAAAAATTAATTTTTATAATAAGTTAAAATGGTAAAAAAAAATGCGTGTATCTTTATTTCTGGTGAAGGAAGTAATTTTAAAGCATTATATAAATATTCTAAAGAAAAAAATTTTCCAGTTAATATAAAACTTCTTGTAACAAGCAATATTAGAGCTAAGGGTGTTATTTTTGCAAAAAAGGTTGGTATTCCATACCTTGTTTATAAAAATAATAAACTTTCCGATGAATTCAAAATATTAAATAAAATAAAACAACACAAAATATCAATAATTTGCTTAGCTGGATTTATGCGAATTCTTTCTAGTAATTTTATAAATGTTTTTGGAAAAAAAATAATTAATATTCACCCGTCATTACTACCAAAATTTAAAGGATTAAATACTTATCAAAGGATATTACAAAATAAAGAAAAAAAAACAGGGTGTACAGTTCACTTCGTAAGCAAAAAATTAGATGGTGGAAAAATTATTTTAAAAAAATTCTTTTATATTAAAGGATCTGATAATAAAAAAACTTTAAAAATTAAAACACAAAAGCTTGAGCATACATCTTATTCCCAAGCCATTATTCAAGTTTTTAATAAGTAGTTTATTCAAAGAAAAATTTTATTTCTTTTTTTGCATTGTCTAAAGAGTCTGACCCATGGACAGAATTTTTATCTATTGAAATACCGTATAATTTTCTAATTGTGCCCGGTGCGGCCATTTTTGGGTCTGTTGACCCCATAATCTCTCTATTTTTTTTTACTGCATTTTCTCCTTTAAGTATCATCACTATTATTGGACCTGAGGACAAATAATTACAAAGATCGTTAAAAAAAGGTTTAGATTGATGCACCTCATAAAAACTTGACGCCTCATCTTTTGAAATGTGAATTTTTTTTTTATTTACAATTTGAAGACCAGATTTAGTGAAAATATCAACAATATTACTCTCTAGGTTTCTTTCGACTGCATCTGGTTTAATTATCGATAGAGTTTGTTCACTATTGCTCATAGTTCTCTTCTATGAGTTGATTCAACAATCTAACACCGAAACCAGTCGCTCCTCCAGAGTTTAATGCTCCTCCATATTTTGAGAAAGCCATTCCAGCAATATCTAAATGAGCCCAAGGAGTTTTATTAATGATGAATCTTTGCAAAAATTGGGCTGCTGTAGTTGAACCTGCGCCTCCAACATAATTAATATTTTGCATGTCGGCATTTTTGGAATTTATGAGTTTATCATAATTTTTATGGAGTGGCATTCTCCAAATTTTTTCTTCAACTTTTTTACCAGCAATTGAAATTAATTTAGAGAGTTTATCATCATTTGAGAAAAGTCCAGCATATTCTGATCCCAATGATACTATAATAGCTCCTGTCAATGTTGCCAAGTCAATGATAAATTTTGGTTTATATTTTTTTTCAGTGTAGGTAATGGCGTCAGCCAAAACTAATCTTCCTTCTGCGTCTGTATTTAAAACTTCAATTGTTTTTCCAGAGTATGATTTTACAATATCACCTGGTCTTTGTGCGTTTCCACTTACCATATTTTCTACCAAGCCCACTACTCCAACAGCATTAACTCTAGCTTTTCTTAAAGCAAGATTTTTCATTAAACCTACTACGGCAGCAGATCCTGCCATGTCATAAGTCATATCTTCCATAAACCTTGCTGGTTTTAATGAATACCCGCCAGTATCAAAACAAACACCTTTTCCTACGAAAGCTAGTGGTTTAGAATTGTTTTTAGATCCGTTCCATTCTAAAGATACCAAATATGAACCTCTGACACTTCCTTGGCCAACACCAAGTAAAGCGTGCATGCCAAGCTTTTTTAATTTTTTTTGATCAAAAATTGTTACTTTCAATCCAAACTTTTTAAGGGAATTTAATCTCTTTGCGTATTCGTCTGGATGTAGAATATTACCTGGCTCCGATACTAAATCCCTCGCATAAAAAGTTCCTTCCTCAAGAGCTTTAAATTTTATTTGATCTTTATTCGAAACTGCATTTTTTTTACCATAAACATTAATCGTAATAAGCCTTGAGTCTTTTTTTGACTTATATCTTTTAAATTCGTACGATTTAAGTTTTAAACCATGGAGAAAATGACCTATGAAATTTTTATTGTTGCCAACTAAACTATCAGAGTAAACTAAGTACTCATTATTTTTACCAAAATTTACTCTACCATAAAACTCGGCACCTAATTTTTCTATATCCGATAATTTTGAATTATTTTTAATTGAGATTAGCACAATTTTTTTTTTGGAACTTACTTCAAAAACTAACAAATTTTTTTTTAAATCACTTGTTTTTAACAAATCTCCTATATAAGAAAACTCAGACGATGATAGGTATTTTTTTAAACTTCCGTTATGAAACTTGTCATTAGAAAACAGAACAATATTAGAGGATGATTTTTGTGTTATCTTTTTTAAATGATTAATTTTTATAGGCATAAGTTAAATTTAAACCAGTTTTAGGGTATATATGTTCTAATATATCATATTTCAATTGAATAATAAGCACACTGTACTATCATAGGTTGAGTTTTTATTAAAGTTGCATTATTTATATACAACAAATTCTCATGGTTAAAAACAAAATTTATAGCTATTTTCTTGAAGAGATTTTCAAGTCATTTGTAACAATTTTATTTGCTTTTTCTATCATTGCTTGGACTGTAAGATCTGTAAATTTCTTAGAATTAATAGTTGATGACGGACATTCTTTAAAAACATATTTATATTTTAGTGCTTTAAATATTACTAATATTTTAACGAAATTTATACCTCTTTCCTTTTTATTAGCCTTAAATTTATCAATCCTAAAATTTGAAAAGCAAAATGAACTTATAATTTTATGGACTTCTGGAATAAAAAAAATAAAAATAATCAATCTGATATTTTTTGTTTCTTTTTTTGTTCTTATTGTGCATTTAATTTTTTCTGTTTTTATAACACCAATTGCTTTAAATAAATCTAGATTTTTAGTAAAAGAGTCAACTGTCTCTTCGTTTAATATTCTAGTTAAAGCGAATAATTTTAGTGACTCACTTAAAAAAACAACAGTGTTTGTAGAAAAAATCAATTCTGAAAATGAATTGGAAACAATTTTTATAAGAGATGAGTCAAATACTTTTCAATCTTTATTAAGTAACGAAAGTAATGCTTCTAATTTAAGTATTTTTGCAAAAAAAGGTTCTCTTCAGGGAAAATCTTTAATATTAGAAAATGGTATAATTCAATCCATCAATAATAAAGGGAAATTAAATAATATTGGATTTGAAAAAACTGTTTTATTTTTAGACAATATTTCTACTAGAACTATTTCTGAACCAAAAATGCAAGAAACTTCAACTTTAAGTTTATTAAGTTGTTTAGAAAACTCTTATCTTTTTTCAAAAAATTATTTGTCGGATGAATGTAAGTTTCAAGATGGAGAAAAAGAAGTATTTCAAAATATCTCAAGAAGAATTGGTATGCCGTTATATATTCCACTAGTTTCTTTAATAACTTGCTTATTGTTAGTTTCAAATTTAAAGAAAAAGAAAAGAATGATTAATACCTTTTCAGTTGGGTTTTCAGGGTTCATAATATTGATATTGGCTGAAATCTTTTTAAGATACACAGGCAATTCAAAATTTAATACCTTGTTATATTTTTTATTTCCATTAATTTCACTGCCATTAATTTATATAATGTTAATTTTTAAATCTAATAGAGAATTAAATTAATGAATAAAGTAATTTATAATTATATTATCAAAAACTATCTTAAAATTTTATCAAATATGACATTAGTTTTTTTTGGAGTTGTAATTTTATTGAATTTATTTCAAGAAATTGAATTTTTTAAGGATCTTAATGTTGGAATTCAATTACCGTTAACCCTTACAATTATGTTGGCTCCGAATATAATTATTAAGATATTTCCATTTATAATTTTCTTTTCTGCTATGTGGTATTTAGTTTCCATAAACAATACTAAAGAATTATTAACTCTAAAAGTTTTTGGAATTTCAAATTTAAAAATGATATCAATTCTATCAATTGTTACCTTTTTGATTGGTATAATTATACTTATTACAATTAATCCATTTACATCAT
>CACGLI010000008.1 GCA_902573865.1 uncultured Pelagibacteraceae bacterium | reverse complement strand
GATTTAAAAGAATTTTTACTATTAAATTTCATGAGCTATACATAGAACAAAATTACACAAACGATAAGTAAAAAAGACATTGTATAATTAAAATTCTTTATAAATTTATCACTTGTGGCGAATTTTCTCATGTATTTTCCCATTAAACACCAAGCTGTTTGACTTCCAACAGCCATGAAAAACCAAACTGATGTTAAAATTATAGAGTCTCTTAAATAATTGTTTTGTGTATCAATAAACAATGAAATCGAAGTTAAGCCTACGATAATACTTTTAGGGTTAATGAATTGAAACCAAAAAGTATTAAGAAAAGTAACTGGTTTAGGATCTATTTTTTTATCTTTTTTTTGACCTGCAAACGATAATTTATAAGCCATGTATATCAAATAAATTGATCCTAAAATTTTAATTGTGGTTTGAATAAATTCATACTTTTGAAAAACAGCTGCAGATGTTAATTGTAAAAGAATAATTAAAAGTGTCCATCCAACAATAACACCGAGCATAGTTGGAATTGCTTTTCTAAAACCAAAATTAAAAGCTGTATATGATGTCATGATATTATTTGGTCCTGGTGAAAAAGCTGTTGCGATACCAAATAGAATTAATGGTAAAAGTTGCATTAAATTTTAATGTGGTGCTCTAAATTTACTATGGCAGGCAGAACAATTACTCCACATTAATTTTTTTTGAATCGCTCTAAGATCTTCAGCAGTGTCAATAGCCTCGGCTAGTTTTATCATATCATCGGACGCCTTTTTCATAAGATCATTAAATTCTTTTTTATTTTCCCAAATACTTGGCAGTGCTTCAGTTTTAAAACCCTCTTTAGTATTTTCAGGGAAATAATCTAAAAGTTTTATATAATTTTTTGAAATTTTCTCCATAAGTGGTTTCGCTTCATCGATTCTTCCAGATTTAAGCAAAATAGATATTCTTTTAGCATTTTGATAGTTTTCACTAAACATTGCTTTTCTGCCTTTAATTATATCTTCTACGCTCTGGGCGCCAATGGAAAAAGGCGTTATTATAAAGGAAATTGCGACAAGAAATATTTTTATTTTTTTCATAATTATATAAAATATCTTATGAGATTTTTTAACAGTTTAAATGAATATGGTCTACTAGCAAAATTGTTTCACTGGATAACATTTCTGGTGTTAATACTTCAAATTCCCTTTGGTTTTTATTTGGTAGGTTTGGAGTTTTCTGATGAAAGGATTGAGCTTGAAAATGTTCATATTTTAGTAGGTATTACAATTTTTTATATCACTCTTTTTAGATTAATGTGGAAATTTATAAATCCAAACCCAACATCATCAATTAATATTTTTAAAGGTCAAGCACTAGTAGCAAAATTAAACCACTTTTTACTTTATTTAAGTATATTAATGATAACAACTTCTGGAATATTAAAAAAACTTTATATGGGCGAAACCCTTAATTTCTTGTTTTTTAATTACGGTTTTAAAAAGGATAATTTTATTCTTGCTGATGCTTTTTACCAAGTTCATATCTATGCAAACTATCTTCTTATTGCTTTAGTAATTCTGCATATTTTAGCTGTTATCGCTCATCATGTATTGTTTAAAGATAAAATTTTAAAAAAAATTACTTAATGACAAGCCTCATTAAATTTTTTTAATCTCCAGTAATTATATGGCCAAGGTGTAACAAATCCTACAGCTAACATTATTGGGATAACCCACCAAGTTAAAATAGCTCCACCAGTTAAAAAATAATCAGTAGCATTCATAGCGATTTCCATGCTCACCATTGAAATTAAGCTCATTCCAACAGCTGTTTTAAAAGCTAACTTTAAAGAAAAATTTTGTCTTAATAAGATAATCGTTTCTAAAATTATACTTGTAATAATCCCATTGATTATCGCTAAAACCATGATTGCCAAAACAGGAAAAGGAATTTTTGTTAATTGAAAAAATAAAATAGTTCCAAAATCACCAATAGAACAACCAAGTAAACACCAAAATGTATTTTTAGCACTTCTTGACCAAGTGTGTTTACAACTCCAATTAAATGTCTCTGAACTCATCAAGCAATATCTAAACCATTATCAGTTTTTTGAGATGGGTGCACTAGGACAACTTTTCCGTCTTTTTCAATAGCTCCAAGGACTAAAACTTCAGAAACAACGCCAGCTATATTTTTTGTCGGAAAATTACAAACTCCAATCACTTGTTTACCAACTAAATTTTCAGGAGTGTAATAGTGGGTAATCTGAGCTGAAGATTGTTTAATACCTATCTCTTTTCCAAAATCTACCTTAACCACTAATGAGGGTTTTCTTGCTTTTTCATTTACTTTTACCTCTAGGACAGTACCAACTTTAATTTTTACCTTTTTAAAATCATCATAAGTTATTTCCATAATTTCCTTTCTATAAATAAAAAAGGGGGCCTAAGCCCCCTCTTAAATTAGCTAAGCAAATGGTTTACAGTTCTTTGTATTTACCTTTGCTCCACTCATAAAATACATAACCTGGTAAGCTCACATCACCTTTTTTGTCAAAGCTTAGTGATCCGATTACAGTATCAAACTTACCTTTTCTCATAACTTTAAGAACTTTAGCAGGATCATTTGTTCCAGCTTGATTAGCAGCTTGTTCGAATACTTGTAACGCAGCGTATGAATAAAGAACATAACCTTCTGGCTCAATACCAGCAGCTTTAAATTCTTTTACAACACTTGCAGCAGCAGGGTTATTTCTTGGATCTGGAGAGAAAGTCATTAAAGTACCTTCGCCTGCATTTCCTGTGATATCCCAATACTCAGCTGTAACTAATGCGTCACCGCTGATTAATTTAGTTTTCATACCTTGATCTCTCATTTGTCTTACGATCAAACCACCTTCTGTATGGTAACCACCAAGATATACTGCATCAATGTTATTTGATTTTAGTTTTGAAACTAAAGCAGAATAGTCTTTTTCACCTGCTGTATAAGCTTCGTACATAGCGTCTTTAAGGCCAGCTTTCTTCATATTTTTTCTAGTCGCGTCTGCTAAACCTTTTCCGTAAGCAGTTTTATCATGAAGGATAGCTACTTTTTTACCTTTGTAGTTTTCAGCTAAGAATTTACCAGCAACTTCACCTTGCTGATCATCTCGGCCACAGACTCTAAAAGTATATTTACCACCTTTATCCGTTAACGCTGGATTTGTTGAAGCTGGTGAAACTTGAATAATTCCTTCTTCGTTGTAAACCGCAGAAGCTGGAATTGAAGAACCAGAGCAGAAATGACCTGCAACATAAGCTACACCTTGACCAGCAAATTTGTTGGCAACAGCAACAGCTTGTTTAGGATCGCAAGCATCGTCCCCGATTTCTAATTTAACTTTCTCACCATTAATTCCACCTTTTTTATTAACGTGCTTTAACCACATCTCAGCACCAGCTTTTAACTGAGCACCAAATGAAGCGTACTGACCAGACATAGGTCCAGCAGAAGCAACAACAACATCAGCTTTTACTGAAGCTGTCGCTAGCATTAATATTCCGGCAATTAATGAAAGAAGTTTATTGAATGTTCTAAACATATATTTCCTTTGTTGTTAATTAATTAATTATTTATATTGAACACTTTAAATAAGATCTTGTAAATACGAAAAAAACTTAATTTTTTGTCCCACCTTCAAGGTAGGCTGCTTGAATATCTTTGTTTTTTAGTAACTCTTGACCAGAACCCATTATGGTAACTTTGCCGTTTACTAAAACATAAGCTCGGTCTGCTAATTCTAGAGCTTTTTTGGCGTTTTGTTCAACTAAAAAAATAGTAACATTTTTTTCTTTATTAATATTCTTAATTGAAGCAAAAATTTGATTTACTAATTTTGGAGCTATACCTAAAGAAGGCTCATCTAAAAGAAGTACTTTAGGTTTGCTCATTAATGCTCTTCCGATTGCAAGCATTTGTTGTTCCCCGCCAGATAATGTTCCGCCTCTTTGAGTTTTTCGATCACTTAAAACAGGAAATAAATCGTACACATCTTTTATGTCTGTTTCGAAGTGCTTTCCTTTTTCATTAGTAAAAGCTCCCAATCTCAGATTTTCCTCAACAGTTAACCTTGAAAATATTCTTCTTCCTTCAGGCACCTGACAAATACCTAGGTCAACAATTTTGTGAGGTTCTCTATTTTCAATTCTTTCACCATTAAAAGTTATATTTCCATTTCTAGCTTTATTTACTCCGCTTATAGTCATTAACAAAGTAGACTTACCAGCGCCGTTAGAACCAATTAAAGACACAATTTCTCCATCGTTAACATCTATATCAACACCTCTGAGCGCTTGAATTTTACCATAAAATGTTTCTACATTAGTAATTTTGAGCATTATTCATCAACTCCCAAGTAAGCTTCGATAACTTCTTTACTATTTTTCGTTTGATCAGCCGTACCTTCGAATATTTTTTTCCCATAATTTAATACAACAACATGATCTGATATACCCATCACAACACTCATATCATGCTCGATTAATAAAATTCCCGTTTTTTTTTCATTTTTGATAAATTTTAAAAGTTTGTTCAATTCAGCAGACTCTTTTGGGTTCAATCCGGCGGCTGGCTCATCTAAACATAATAATTTTGGTTCAATACACATTGCCCTGACTATTTCTAATTTTCTTTGATCTCCATAGGGTAAATCTCCTGCATTATCATCGGCTCTATGCGTTAATCCAATTATATCTAACCAGTACTTGGATTTATCAACCGCTTGTTTTTCTTTTTCTCTGTAAGATTTTAGATTTAGTAAGCCGTAAAGTGAGTACCCTGAGGCAAACATTAGTTCATTATGTTGAGCAACCAGTAGATTTTCTAATACTGACATAGCTGGAAAGAGTCTTATATTCTGGAATGTTCTAGCTACTTTTGCAACATGAGCAATTTTAAAATCTGTATATTTTCTTAACGAAACTTTATTTTCATCTTTATGTAAGTACATTTGACCAGTAGTGGGTTTATAGAAACCTGTTAAGCAATTAAAAACTGTTGTCTTGCCGGCTCCGTTTGGGCCAATAATCGAAGTGATTTGATTATTTTGTGCATTGAAACTTAAATCATCTATTGCAACTAAACCGCCAAATTTCATCGTTAAGTTTTCAACAGACAATAAACTACTCATTTTTTATCTCCATGCATTAAAATTGTAGGTTTCCTATTAGCTAAAATTCCCTTTGGTTTAAAAACCATAATTAAAACCATGGCCCCACCGAAAGCGATCATTCTAAATTGTTCCAAATCTCTAAAAATTTCAGTTATCCCTATTAAAAAAATTGAAGCGAGAACAACTCCTGTTTGTGAACCCATTCCACCTAATACTACAATTGCAACTATGATTGCTGACTCAATAAAAGTGAAACTCTCTGGGCTGATAAAAGCTTGTCTAGTTGCAAAAAAAGATCCAGCAAATCCCCCAAACATTGCTCCAATTGCAAAGGCAGTTAGTTTAGTATTGGTTGGATTTACACCTAAAGATTTACAAGCAATTTCATCTTCCCTTAATGCTTCCCATGCCCTTCCCACTGGAAGTTTTCTTATCTTCAATGTGAAGTAGTTAGTAATCAAAGCTAAAACTAAAATTAAGTAATAAAGAAATATTATTCTATGCATTGTAGAGTATTCTAATCCAAAAAAAGTATGGAAACTCGCCTCGCCTTCATCTGGTGATCTTTTGAATGGTAATCCAAAAAATGATGGTCTTGGAATCCCTGTTATTCCATCAGGACCATTAGTTACTTCATACCAATTGATTAAAATAATTCTTATTATTTCACCAAATCCTAATGTAACTATTGCAAGATAATCTCCTCTTAATCTTAAAACTGGAAATCCTAATAAAATTCCGAAGAAAGCAGCAAACACCCCGGCTAAAGGTAGACAAATCCAAAAAGACCAACCAAAAGTAGTTGCGATAAGTGCGTAAGAGTAAGCTCCTACAGCATAGAAAGCTACATAACCTAAATCAAGAAGACCCGCTAAACCTACTACAATATTTAGACCCCATCCAAGCATGATATAAGTTAAAATCATTATGGCTACATCCATGAAGTATCTATCCGTAAATGGAAGGAATGGAAAAACAACGGCAAACAAAATTCCAGTGATTGCAAAGTGTTTAGCTTTATCTTCAGTAATGTGTGCAAATTTTGAGGAAAAAGAGGATAAAAACTTAAATTCTGTTTTTTTTGCAGAATTAATATTTATTAAAAACCTCCCTAAAATACATAAACCCACAAGTAAAAAAACAATTCCCCATTGAGGCGTTATAAACAATCCCTCACCTTTTGATACAGTTCGAAGCCCAACTATAGGACCAAATAATGCTAAAGCTATCAAACCAGTAAATAAACTATCTTTAAAAGATTTAATAATATCTTGTTTTTCCATCAGACTTTCTCAATATCTGGTTTGCCAAGAAAACCTGTGGGGAAAAAAATTAAAACAACAATTAAAACACTGAATGCTGCAACATCTTTGTATTCGATCGAAACATATCCCGACCACATAGTTTCAATAAGCCCAATTAATAAACCCCCTAGCATTGCTCCAGGCAACGATCCGATCCCACCTAGAACAGCTGCAGTAAAGGCTTTTATTCCAGCAAGAAAACCAATGTAAAAATCAATTACACCATAATAAAGAACGAACATCATACCTGCCACAGATGCTAACGAGGAACCGATTATAAATGTAATTGAAATTGTTCTATCTACATTAATTCCAAGCAAAGCTGTCATGGTTCTATCTTGTTCACATGCTCTTTGAGCTCTACCTAAATCTGTTTTTGTAATTAAGTATGTGAAAATCCCCATTAATATAATTGTCAAGATGACAATAAAAATTTGAAGGTAGCTCACTGTTACTATAAATTCTGAATTTTTAAAAAACTCTAGTCCACCAGAGAATAAAGGCTGCATAGGCTTTACTCTAGCACCTTGAGCAACTTGAACATAGTTTTGCAATACAATTGACATTCCTAAAGCTGAGATAAGTGGTGCTAATCTAAAGGAACCTCGTAATGGTTTATACGCCAGTTTCTCTACAGTCCAACCATAGCAAGCTGTAAATAACATCGCGATTAATAAAACTAAAAGTAAAATAATTGGAAGCGCCACTCCTATTAAACCAAATATTATGAATGAGATTAAAGCAACGAATGCACCGATCATGAAAATATCACCGTGAGCAAAATTAATCATCCCGATTATTCCATAAACCATAGTGTAACCAATGGCTATTAAACCATAAATCGAGCCAAGTGTAATGCCGTTAACAAGTTGTTGAATAAAATATTCCATTAATGTTTTATCCTTTTGTGAACATTATCCAAAGATTTTAGGAACTTGTCATAAAATTTTCCTTTTTTCAATTCTTTAAGGACTTGCATATTCAACCCTCCTGGTGTCTGAGAGTCAGCAACAAGTTTATCAAAACCTATTTCTTTTTTTAAAACTGCGTCTTTGCTTAAAGCCAAAAATAATTCTGAGCTATATTTGGTAGCAATTTTTGGTTTAATCTTTTTTCTAATTAACCATTTAGTTGTTGAATTTAAGAGCTCATAATATGCTGCCATGATTGATGAAGTAGACCAAAAACTGTAGCTAATTTTTTCATTATTTATTTCAATTACTGGACCAAGTTTACTAAAAATCCTTTTTGCAATTTTATTTCTTGGACTCACAATTACTGGACCCAATCTATTTTCTACAAATGGGAGAGGTATAGCTTTACAGACTTTTTTTACGCCTGTGATTTTTTTTAAATCATTTAATTTAATAGTCGAGATCAAACTGATAATAGTTTTTTTCTTATCAAATTTGAGATTCTTTAAAATTTTTTTTCCCACAGAAGGTGTAACGGATAATAAGACAACTGAGGATAGATTGATAATATCTTGATTATTTTTTGAAATTTTTACCTTTTTAAATTTTATACTGAGTTTTTTTGCTATATTTCTATTCCTTGAAGATATATATATTTTATTGATCTTTAAAGATGACTTAAAGATTCCGTATATGATCGAAGAAGCAATCTTTCCAGTTCCTATAAAACCTAAATTCATGATAAATGCAAAATAACCAAGTTATACCCTTTAATAAAGAAAATTTTAAACAAATCTTTTCAATCAAATTTCTGCTTGTTTTGGTTGTTTCATTTCCAAGTGCATTATTGGCCGATTTTTTAAAATTACCCTTAGCTTGGTTTTTGGGTCCAATGTTAGCAACATCTTTAGCCGCCCTTTTGGGTCTAAAAATTAGAATTCCACGATTAGTATTGGCATCAATATTGATTTTACTCGGACTATACATTGGAAATTACATTGATAAAGATTTATTTTCACAAATTCATGAGTGGGCATTTACCTCTTTAATTATGTTTGTTTATATTTTGGTAAGTATTTTTATTGTGTCAAAGTATTTGCAAAAATTCTCAAATTATGAAAAAAAAACATCAATTTTTTCTGCGGCGCCCGGAGCGCTAGGACCATTAATGATTTTAGCAGAGGACCAAAAAAGTGACTTAAGTCATGTGGCAACTGCTCATTTAATAAGGCTTATTATAATTATAACAATTTTCCCTTTTTTTGTTAATAGTTTCTATAATGTAGAAAATGGAAATAACATTCCTCAGGTTTTCGGTGACCAGAATGAATATCACCTCCTTGCTTTAATAGTTTTTTCTATATGTCTTATTCATTTGTTCGATAAAATAAAATTTCCTGCCGCATTATTATCTGGAACTTTAGTTGCTAGTGGAATATTACAAATTACTGAAATAGCAAGTTATCAATTTTCCTCGAACATTGTTGATTATTGTCTTTTAATATTGGGATCGTCAGTTGGGTGTAGATTTGCTGATAAAACATTTAGTGAAATAAGTAAAAATGCTTTTCATAGTTTGGTTGCAACTTCTTTACTAGTTATATTAGGATTGATAGCAGCTTATATTGCCAGCCTTGTAATAGATAAAAATATTTTTTCATTAATTTTATCATATTGCCCTGGTGGAATATATGAAGTTGCAGTTATAGCAATTTTTTTTGACTTAGATCCAGAATTTGTATCTTTTCATCACATAATAAGATTATTAATAATATTATTTATTGTTCCTGTGATTTTAAAGATCGTATCAAAAAAAAACCCGTCAAAAAATTATGACGGGTTTTAATTTTTTTGTAACAGTTTATTAAAATCTGTATCCAACAGAGAAGTTAAATTCTGTTGTGTCTAGATCTGCAGTTACTGTATTTCCTGTAGAAGATGACTCACTGTAATCGTCAAAATTAGTCATCTCGTAAGCGGCCTTGTAAAAGACGCTTCCACTTCCACCTTTAATACCTATTCCTAAGTTTAGGCCATCAAGTGTAGAGTTAGGATATGTACCAGTGTTACTTCCACCTGTTTCCTGTGTAGTCACATCAATTTGTGATAATCCACCTTTGATGTATAAAGGACCACGAACTGGAATTTCTACATAATAATTAATGTAGTCGCTTACCTCTGCAGCAGCAGTATAAGTTGTTGAACCATCTGATGATCCATCATCTCCTGTACCCTCTGCATCTGCGTCTGTTCTGGTATGTTTTTCTCCAGAAACATCAGCTGAACCTGGAGTATAACTTATCCCTAGCGTTATTCCATTACCATCTCCTGCATACGTGGCGTCCCAAGCATATTCAAGAAATCCAGAACCAACGAAAGAAGTTTCATCTACATCAATAGTTCGAGTAGATGCCTCTGTTTCTGTACCATTAGTATTGGTACCATCGCCTTCAGTACCACTTGCTTCCACAAATAATATAGAACCAGTTACTCCAACACCCCAGCCGTTAGCGTAGGCGTTTGTTGAAACTACAAAAAATAAAGCAGTTAATATCGCAAATATTTTTTTCATTTTTATCCCTTAAGTTTAAATTTAAACTAGATGGTCTCTTATCAATTTTGTGATAATATGTATACTTCAAATTCGTTGAAATTTAAAGAATACCTTGATAAATCATGAAAAATGGCGCTTTTTGTGTGGTAAAAATGCAACATTAGGAATTTTTTTTCCCTATAAAAGATTTGTACATTTGCCAGCCAACTATAACGAGAATCGTGATCATAATTATAAATGTAAGTGGTCTATCCCATAAAAAACTGAAAGAACCATCACTTATAAGCAATGATCTTCTTAAATTTTCCTCCATTAATCCTCCCAAAACAAAAGCTAGAATGAGTGGCGGCATTGGAAAATCATAAAGTCTGAGAGCAGTTGCTACTACAGCTATACCGATCATCATATAAATATCAAAATTGTTGAAAGACATTAAATATATACCTGTTACAGAAAAAAATAGTATTAAAGGGATTAAAAATGTTCTTGGTGTTGCCAGTACTCTTGCAATGTAAGGTATTAATGGCAAGTTAAGAATTAACAAAATAACCATTCCGATATACATTGACATTATTACTGACCAGAAAATTTCAGGATTAGTTTGATATAATCTTGGACCTGGTTGTATTCCAAAACCCAATAAAGCGCCAAGCATTACAGCTGTAGTTCCACTTCCAGGTATGCCTAGGGTTAGAAGTGGAACAAATGAACCTGAACACGCTGCGTTGTTTGCTGTTTCTGGGGCTGCTAATCCGTTAACACTTCCTTTTCCAAATTTTTGTTTTTCTTCATCGTTAACAAAGTTTCTTTCCATTCCATAAGCTAAAAAGGAGGCAATAGTAGATCCAGCTCCAGGAAGTACACCAATTACAAAACCAAGAACAGATGAACGTGGAATTGTATTTATCATTTTTTTTGTTTCTATTTTGTCAAGTTTTATTGAGCCTAATTGTGATAAAGATATTCGTTGCGCTGCTCTAGATGGGTCATTTCCCTTAAATATTATCATTAAAGCTTCGCTCATTGCAAAAGTAGCCATTACAACTAAAACAAAGCTTATGCCATCTGATAAATTCATATTTTGAAAAGTAAATCTTGGGATGTCGGATAAAGTATCTTGTCCGACACTTGCAAGCATTAATCCTAAAACGACCATCATCATAGCTTTTAAAAAATGTCCTTTCGCTGAAAATGCTGAGACAGCAGTAAGGCCCAATATCATTAAACCAAAATAATCTGGGGACCTAAATGCCAAACTTACTTTTGAAAGACTAGGCGCTGCAATAAGTAAAAAAATTGCAGCGATAGTTCCCCCCGCAAATGAACTGTATGCTGCTATAGCTAGTGCTTTGCCTGCTTTACCTTGTTGAGCCATTGGATAACCATCGAAAGATGTTGCAACAGTGCCTGGAATTCCTGGAGCGTTTATCAGTATAGAAGATGTAGATCCACCAAACACAGCTCCGTAATAAACACCAGCCATCAAGATTAATCCTGTTGATGGTTCAAAACCATAAGTTATGGGTATCATCAACGCGATTGCAGTCATAGGACCTAAACCCGGCAACATGCCGATGATGGTACCTGCGAAACATCCTATCATTACCATCATCAAATTTTTAAATGAAAGCGCTGTCTCTAATCCAATTAGTATTCCCTCAATCATCCCATTATTCCTATAAATTTTAAAAATGGATCACGAAGATAAATATTTAGAAGGCCGTGGAGTAGGTACATAAAAACTGCCACAAATGGAAATGACAATGTAAATATCCATAACCATTTTCTTTCACCTAACACAATATATGAAAGAACTAAAAAAATTGATGTAGAAAGAAAGTACCCTGCTCTTAAAATAAAAATTCCATATAAAATCATTAGAACAACTAATAAAATTGTTTTTTTATAATCTAAAATTCTTAGATTAACATTTGTAGGTTTTGTTTCTGGTAAAATAATATAAAGAGCAGAAAAAATAAGTCCTGCATAACCTAAATAAATTGGAAAAGTCTTAGCATTAAATGGTGCATTTTCATCAAAAGTAAAAACTTGAATTTGATGTGCGTAGTAAAGATAAAATCCTGAAAAAACGAAAAAGAGCAGTGAAATTATTTTTGATGGTGTAATTTTCACTGCTCTTTCCTAATTATTTATTAGATCACTCCTAGTTGCTTAAGAAGTGCAGTCATCTCTTTTGTTTGGTTCTGAAGGAACTTAACAAATTTTTTGTCTGGGTTGTAAATATTTACCCAAGCATTTCTTTTTCTAACTGCTTCCCATTCAGGAGTTTTCTGAACATCACCTAACATTTTAGCAATTTTCTTTTTGTCAGCATTGCTCATACCTGGAGGTCCAAAAAAACCTCTCCAGTTTACGAACTGAACATTAAAGCCTTGCTCTTTTAATGTTGGAACATCTGGGGCATCAGCTACTCTCTTAGGAGCAGTAATACCAAGAATTTTTACTTGGTCTCTTGCGCCCATAACTTCTCCCAATCCTGTTGAAAGAATTTGAGTTTCACCTGATAATAATCCAGCTAAAGCTTTACCACCTGCGTCGTAAGGAACATAAACAACTGCATTTGGATCAGCACCTGCTTGTTTGAAAGCTAGCGCACCAATTAAATGGTCCATACTTCCTCTAACAGAACCACCAGCCATTTTTACAGACTTTGGATCAGCTTTATAAGCGTTTACAACATCCTTAAATGAATTGTATGGCGAATTTTTCGCTGCAACAATTGCACCATAATCACCAATAACTCCAGCTATTGGAACAACATCTTTATATGAAGTTACTTTAGCCGCATTCTTTTTATCTACATAACCAGAGTGTCTAGTTATTGATCTAAGAACCAAAGGAGTTGATTGAACAAGAATTGTTTCTGAAGGCTTAGTATTTATCATATATGATAAAGCTTTTCCTCCACCACCACCTGACATATTTTCAAATGATGCACTTTTTAAAAAACCAGCTTTAGTTAAAGCTTCACCAGTTCCTCTAGCAGTTCCATCCCAACCGCCACCTGCTCCACCACCAATTACAAAGTGTAATTTGTCAATAGCAAAGGATGTGCTTGAAATTGAAGTAAAAAGAACAGTGGCAAAAACTATACTGATTAGTTTTTTGAGTTTATTAAACATAATTCCCCCTGTTTATTTATTATTCTTAATTAAAATAAATCTAAGCCTAGGAGTCAACGAAAGAATTTTGGGAAAGTTCTAATTTGGCTGAAAAAAAGTACCTCTAATTCTTAAAAGTTCTCTTGAAAGCCCAGTATGCTCTTTAAATGCTCTTCTACCGTGTAACCAAAAATAATTGTTAGAAAAAATAGTAGAACCGACAGGTAATGGAAAGCTTATTTTATTTTTACTTTGCTCTAAAGCATCAGAGAGTTTCTGAAGGAATAAACCTTGATCCATGTTTTTTGGTTCCGGGAACTGATCAATATAAGAAATAATTGGTTTACCATCATGGCCCTTTGAAAAGACAGGATGCTCTACCTTATAATCAATATTCTTACTTTTAGGTGAACCCCAAATAAAATTTTCTTTTCCAATTGGATTACTGTTTAATTCATCAAGATATTCCCAGTCATCAAGGTGAAGTATTACACTTTCTCCACCCGAAACATTTTTTTCTTCAAGTTTAGTCATAATTAACCAATCAGTTTTTTCTTTTACATAAGTCCCGTCAGTATGAAGATCGAGATTTTTATAAGCTTTTCTTAGATATGAGTCACTTGAGTCAGAATGCTTAACAGTAAATCTAGCATAATATTTACCAGTCATGGAGTCGAAATTAGGCAAGCCAACTAAATAAGCTAAACAAGTAGATAGTTTTACTAAAAATTCTTTATCAAATTTTTTATCATTTATAATTGGTTCAACTATCACAGTTCCTGAATCTCTATCATTAAGTACCTCTTTTAAGGTTCCACTCAATTTCTTTTCCAAACAATCGTCTAAAGCTTTAGCGATGGTAAATCTTGAAAAAGGTTTGTATTCTAAAGATTGAATAGAGTGTTTTTTAAAAGGAAAGATTAATTTGTCTAATTCCTTCTCCTCTATTTTAATTACCTTAATACGTTTAGATTTTTCGTGGTCTAAAATTTTTAAACTCATAAGCTATTCAATGTTGATAGAAGTATAGCAGATAATATTGTTGGGATAACTAAATTTTTTTTACTAATTATAAATATGGCAATACATACAAAAAATACTATTAGCCTAGTTATCAATTCGGACTCCGCAAGAACTCCAGCCGGAAAAATTATCATCCTGCCAAGTAAGGCAGCTAAAGTAGAATAAGCAACACAATTAAACCACTTAAAAATATTTGACTCCGCACTAACTTTTTCTGAAGTCAATGCCCCCATAAATCTGGATATGTATGTTGCAATTGAAGTTGCAATAATAGCTAAAATGATAATATTGCTAGTTAACATTTTTTTCTCCAATCATGAAAGCGACAGATCCTGCAATAAGACCAGCAAATAAAAGTGACCACTCAGTTGAAAATAGATATATTACAGGGCCCAATACTGTTCCTAAAATAACTGATATTGAAACTGATAAATTTTTCATAGCGCCGATCATCATGCAAAAAAAATAAATAGGATTTACAATCGCAAATCCTATTAACATCTCTTTGTTTAGTAAATCTGCAACTAGATATCCTAAAAGAGTCATAATCACTGCAGTTGACCAGGTTCCGACTCCTATCCCGATCCAAAAATCAATTCGATATTTAGCATTTATTTTTTTATACGAATCTTTTGCGATTAACCATGACGAGACTGCTAGAAAATGACATGATAAATAATATTTCCATTTAGGTTGAGATTTGTGTTCAAGTAAAGGAAATAATGAAACTGTCATTGGATACAGTCTAAAATTTACTAACCAAACAGCTAAAAAAATATTCACTATTGATACGCCTAAAAGCAATGACTCTGCCATTACTAATTGACCAGGTAACGCGTAAGTAAAAAAACTTGATGCTGTACTTTGTTGAATATTAAAACCTGCATCTTTAAGTAAAGCTCCCAAGGCTATAAAGCAGGCAGCTAAAGGTAATGCCGGACTTCTTGCGCCTTTTAAAGATTTGAGGCCTTTAAAGAAAGCTTGTGAGTTTATCATCCACCAAGGAATAATCTTCCAACATCTGGATTTTTTAAAAGATCGTCACCTTTTCCAGCAATTGCAGTTTGTCCTGATACTAAAACATATCCAATATCAGCAAACTCTAACCCTTTTTTTGCATTTTGTTCTACAAGAATGATAGTTTTCTTTTCAGTTTTTTGAAGATCTTCTAAAATTTCAAAGACCATATTTATATATTTAGGTTCGAGTCCTATAGATGGCTCATCTACTAAAAGAACAGATGGTTTCATTACTAACGCTCTAGAAATTTCTAACAATCTTCGCTCTCCACCAGACAAAACTTTTGCAGGTTGATTTCTTCTATTTCTCAATCGTTCATATTTTTGAAAAATTCTCTCTGCTTCCTCATACGCTTCATCTTGTTTATCTTTAATATATCCTCCCATTAAAAGATTTTCCTCTACTGTCATATCAGGGAAGACAGAGTTATCTTGCAATATATAAGCTATACCTACTTTGCTTAATTTTTGTGCTGGAGTTAGTTTAGTAATTTCATTTCCATCTAATTCAACTTTTCCATCAAAAATATTTGTAAAACCATAAATAGAGTGAAGTATAGTTGATTTTCCTGCACCGTTAGGTCCTATTAAACATAATGATTGAGCTTTGCTAACTGTTAAATCAAAATTATGCAGTATCTCCATTTTTCCATAACCAGCGTTTAATCCTCTTATTGTAAGATGAACATCGTTGGGAGATAATTTATTGAGCTCCTCTAATCCAGGCGCTTTTCCTAAAACATCGTATTGATTTGCCATTATTGAGCTCCTAAATAAGCGTCAACTACTCGCTTGTCATTTTTAATTTGATTAGGTGAACCTTCAGCCAACATTTTACCATGTGCTAAACAAAATATTTTTTGAGCTAAACTCATAATTACTCTCATATTATGCTCTATAACCAATAAAGTAATTCCATAGTCTTTATTAATTTTGATTAGCCTATCTATAATTCCGTTTATTAAAGTTGGATTAATTCCAGCTGTGGGTTCATCTAGTAAAAGCATTTTTGGTTCATTCATAAGTGCCATTGCTAATTCCAATAATTTTTGTTGTCCAAAAGACAAATCCCCAGCTCGTAAGTTTCTTTTTTGATAAAGGCCAACAAAGTTTAAAAGATTTTCCGCTTTCTCAGTAAGTTCAGCTGGTATTTTCGCAAAAATAAATCCTGAGTCACTAGCCTTGTGACTGATTAACATATTTTCAACGCAGTTTAGTTTTGTGTATATTTTTGTTTGCTGAAATGTTCTTAACAAACCCAATTTAGCTACTGCAGGAACAGGCATTTCAGAAACTTCTGTATTATCGAAAATAATTGAACCTTGATCTATTGGATGGGTTCCTACAATAGAGTTAAATAAAGTTGTTTTACCAGAGCCATTTGGTCCAATTAAACCAACTATAGAGCCTTGCTCTACTGAAACAGAAATATCTACATTCGCCTGAACACCGCCAAAAGATTTACTTACATTTTTAACTTCTAAGATACTCATTTCAATTCCACCTGTGCTTTACGATCTTTTTCATCTATGACTTCACCAAATTTTTCAGGATACTTTTCTCTCAACCAACCCATTAACCCCTCTGGGAAATATATTACTATTACGACAATTAGTACTCCTAGTGCAACATATTGCCAGCCCAATATCAAAGTCCAAAGACCCTCTTTGAAAAAATGAAATAAAGTTGCACCGATTACTGGTCCCCACAAAGTACCTTTACCACCAAGAATTGCCATAAGAACCATGAACACTCCCATTTCTCTTCCATCAAACGCAACATCAGTTGAGTCTATATATCCGATTAGTCCGCCCATAATTCCACCAGCAAGACCGCAGAAAAATGCAGAGACCATCCAGCCAACAATTTTATATTTCATTGTTTGAATACCCATAGCTTCTGCTTTGTCTTCGTTGTCTCGTATAGCATTTAAAATTAATCTAAATCTTGAACCGTAAATATATTTAACAAAAACAAATGTTCCGATTAAAAGTGCAAAACTTAAAAAGTAGAAAAATTTACCTCTAGCTTCTGTGTCTACTATCTCTGCAGGAAAAGGTGGTGTAGTGAAGCCCTGACCTGCTCCGATAATTTCGATACCTCCAGCAATTTCACCGGCCGCTATTCCTAGACCTAAAGTGCAAATTGCAAAGTAGTGTCCTCTTAATCCTAAGATAGCATAGCCTATAGCGCCAGCTATGATCGCAGGTATTATAGCCGAAACTAATAAACCGACACCTATTCCCTGAAAATATTGTGCCGTAGTATGCACAAATGTTTTTTCACCACCACTTTCCGTCCACTCTGCCAACGGGAAAAACATTCCCACTTGAACCGAAGCAGTTAAATACATTCCTAATCCATAAAAAAGAATATTTCCAAAAGTATTGTAGCCCATTTCTCCACCTTGCAAATTCCAAGTCATTGCTAAGACGATTAATACGCAAAGATATGTCAATTGAACTTTAAAAGCAGAAAATAAATAAGGTGCAGCTAAACCTAATATTATTAAGCCAGAGTATAAAATTAAATCTTTTTGTTTTATTGCGTTCATCTACTTTAGATATTCCCTCTTCTTTGATAACTTAAATCTTCTATAAACTAGAATGAAGACCAGCAGCATAAATACTGCACCAATTCTAAATTCTGTTCCTAAAATATAATCTGCAAACTCTTCGAATAGTCCTAAACCCATTCCTGAAACTGCTACTGCTGGTAAATTTCCTAAACCTGCAACAATTACTATCATGAAAGATCTAACTGTATAAGGAAGTCCCACATAAGGATGGAGAGTTAGAGTGATTGAAATTAAGGCTCCCGCAATTCCACATAACGCTGCATTAATACCAAAAGTTGCAGCATAAACTTTTTCTGTGTCCACACCAAGAATTTTTGCAGCTCTAGCATTTTGTGCAGTAGCTCTTATTGCCCGTCCAAGCCTAGATTTTTTCATATAAATAACTAAAGCTATTGCATATAAAACACTTATTACAGCTGAGAATATTTTTGAATTAGGAAGTGTTACCGAATTATCAAATAACATTGTTGTTCCGTATTCGGACTGTGCCACAACTACATCTGCTCCAAATATAAAATTCATTAACTGTTGAAATACAATTGCGATACCAAAAGTAGCTAAAATTGATATAAATAAATCTCGATCTACAACTTTATTAATCACTAATTTATAAAGTGCCCAACCGACAAAAAACATTATGATTGGGGAAACAATGACTCCCCAAGCTGGGTGAATTCCAGCAAGATACATTGTGTAAGCTATGTAACCTCCTAGGATTACTAAATCACCTTGAGCAATATTGATTATATTCATTACTCCCCATTGAAGAGCCATGCCATATGCAATTAGTGCAAATAAAATTCCTAAAAGAATACCATCCAGTGAAGCCTGGACCATTAACATTGGAGCTTTAAAAATAAGAAAGTCCATAAAAACTCAAAACTTATAAAAGAAAAGCCCCTAGAAAACTAGGGGCTTTTCAAAATAATTAGAAGTTATTAACTTCTTTCAGACCACTTAGGTATTGGATGGTAGAACTTATCTGAAGCCCATTTTGTTGGAGCTACAACTTTGTTCTCACAATCATCACCTTTACATCTTACTTGGAACAAGATCATTGGCTTAGCAGTGTTTTGTCCACCAGGGCCAAATTTAATGTTACCATAGAAAGTTTGCATTTCAGTTGTCTTAAGAGCATCTCTTACTGCATCTCTATCAAAAGAATTTGCTCTTTCGAACGCATCTTTAAATACTAATAATGCTGCAGAAGACTCAGCTGATTGGTAAGGTGGTGCATAACCAAATTCTTTTTTAAAATCTGCGTCATACTTTTTACCTGTACCAAAAAACTTATCTTTATAAGATAAATTTTTATGCCACTGAGAAGCACACAATGCGTATTCTGATTTCTTTCCATGTTGTTTAGAAAGTTTCGCAGCATCACAATGTGTCATCGCTAACATAGGAACATCAACTTTCATTTCAGAAATTTGTCTGATTGCAGTTAATGCACCTTTTGTGTGACCTGATACAACAAGTACATCCGGCTTAGTAGCTTTTACTTTAGCTAGTGTAGCTGCCATATCGTTAAGTTCTTTTGGTAGTTTGTCATCGATGATGATCTCAGATCCAGTTCTTTTTGCTGCATCTAAAATACCAAGTCTCACGTCTTGTGAGAAAGCATCTTGTTCAAATGCTTGAGCAATTCTTACTCCTTTACCACCGTTTTTTTCTACCGCTAAATCGATAGCTACTTCAAGGTATTGGTTAGCTGGTGATAGCACCGCAAACAAATATTTGTATCCTTTTGTAAATAAAGATCTAGATGCACCATTTGCTTCAACCATAGGAATTTTATATTTCTCGGTTACTGGTGCAATGGCTTTCGTTAAACCTGAACTGTATGGTCCAAGCATGTAATGAACACCATCTTGTTTAATTAGTCTTTCAGCTAACTGAGCGGCTCTTTTTGGGTTTGACTCATCATCATAATAAATGATTTCAAACTTATATTTCTTACCTTGTACTTCTACTCCACCCATTTTGTTAATTCTGTCAACGGCCATGTTGTAACCATTTTGAGTATGAACTCCATTTGAAGAGTATTTACCTGTAAGAGATATTGCAGAACCTAACACGATGTAGTCTCCCTCAACTTTTGCAAAAGATGATGAGATTGACGCTAGTGTTAAAGTTATAGCTGAAACGAATGTAATAAATAGTTTTGTTAATTTATTCATTATTTCCTCTCTGTTAATTAATTAATTAATAAATTATTTAAACAAGAAATTGGGTGAATGACAACAGTTAGAATTGTTTAAAAATTCTGTGTCGCAGCGATGTAAACCGCTAAAATTAAAAGCACACACGCAGAGATTGTATTTAGAAGCTTTGGTTTACTTCTTAACCACACAGAGATTTTTTCAGCAGCTAATCCGTATATCATTAAGGTTAAAAAATCTAAAACCACATAAGTAATTAATAAAATTAAAAATTGTGAAATGATATTAGAACTAAAATTTATAAAAGTTGGAAAGATTGTGCCAAAAAATAAAAGTGCTTTTGGACTTAAACCAGCTACTAATAAACCGTCTTTATAAAACGATAATGGTGATTTTAAATTTTGATCTTTTGAATTAAAGTTTTTTATTTTTGAGGAAAATGTGTCATAGGCTAAATAAACAATATATAATATACCTGCCCATTTTAGATAATAAAGAACCTGAGGATTATCACTCAAAAAAGAGCCGATCAAAAAAACAACTAAAACAGCTTGTAAAGTGTTTGCAGATATGTCTCCGAAAGCTGTCCAGACAGATCTATTTAATCCATAATTTAATGTATGGGAAACTATTACTACTCTTGGTGGACCTGGCGATATAAAAAGAAATAAAATAATTTGTAAAAATATAATATAGTCTGTTGGAAACATTTTATTTGTCACTATATATATTTTAATGAAGAAAAAAAGTTTAATACCTCAAACAAGAGTAAAAAATCCAGAACCAAAGGAAAAAGATAATAATTGGGTAATATGGGCTGCATGGGCTGATAGGATTACTTTTGAAGAAATTAAAGAAAAAACTGGGAATAATGAGTCAGATGTTATTAAAATTATGCGAAAGAATTTAAAACCCTCGGCATTTAGACTTTGGAGAAAAAGAGTGCATAATACAAGCATCAAACATAGAAAAAAATTTAAACATGGGCGTAAAATGCTAAGGGAAAAAATTAAAATAAATGATATATATTAATCATGAAAAAAGTAACAATGTATTCTGGTAATCCATGTCCCTATTGTGGTGCTGCTAAAGCTTTATTAAAAAGTAAAAATGTTGAAATAGAGGAATTTGATATTTGGAAAGAGCCAGCAAAAGCTAAAGAAATGCTTCAAAGAACTAATGGAGCACGAACTATTCCTCAAATCTTTATAGGTGATCACTACATAGGTGGAAATGATCAACTGCAAGAAGCTAATAGAAATGGCGAGCTTGATAAATTACTTGCTTAATTAACTTCTTTTAAAAAAGGCATTGAGTCTCCTGCCCCTAGTTTTGTTGTAGATAAACCAGCTACTTTGTTAGCAAGTTCAAGACATTCTTTAATAGGTTTATTTTTAGATAAACCAAAAGCCAAACCACCATTAAAAGCATCACCTGCTCCTGTTGTATCAATAGCCTGTACAGAAGTAGCTTTTAAATAAATTTCCTCTTTTCCATCAGAGTAAAATAAACCTTTATCGCCAAGTGTAATAATTACTTTTTTTACTCCCATATTAATAATTTTTTTTGAAGCTTCTTTGGCTTCATTTTCATTTGTAATTTTTAAACCTGTAAAAAATTCTGCCTCTGTCTCATTTGGTGTAAAATAATCAATATAATTAAAAAATTCCTGTGGTAAATCTGAGGCTGGAGCTGGGTTAAGAATAGTTAAAATATTATTTTCTTTTGCAGTTTTTAAACAATGCAAGGTTACATCTTTTGGAATTTCTAATTGTGTAAGAAATATTTTTGATTTTTTAATAATATTTAAGTTATCTTTTATTTCGTTTAAGGTGAGCGTCGAAGGAGCTCCTGTTATTACATTAATGGCATTTTTTCCTGAACTTTTGTCAACAAAAATCCCAGCAACTCCTGTTTGAAGACTCTCATCTTGAATTATATGATCAGTTTTAATTTTATTTTTTATTAGAGTTTTTAGAGCTAATTTGCCATAATCATCTTTGCCAATCTTAGATAAAAAATTTAACTCACCTCCAAGTCTTGCGATTGCAATAGCTTGATTACATCCTTTGCCACCTGGTCCAATATTATATTTTGTGCCTAAAATTGTTTCGCCAGTCGATGGAATTTTTGGTCCTGAAAAACTTATATCTGCTACAAATATTCCTAGAACACTTATCATATGATTATCCAAGTTTAGTAAGAAATGGAAAGGTAGTCAAAATATAATAACTTATAACTTGAATTTGATTTGTAATTATAAGAATTCCAGTTAGCAAAAGGACTAACCCTCCCCCTTTTGTGATTACTCCGTAATATTTTGAGAAACTTTTTTTAGAATTTAAAAAAACACTCATATAATAACCTGATAATATAAATGGGATAGCTAAACCTAATGAATAGAAAGATAATAATATTATTCCTTTAGAAATGGTTGCTTCAGATGCTGATAATGTAATAATTGATCCCAAAATCGGCCCAATACAGGGAGTCCAACCAAAAGCGAATGCACCGCCTACTAGTAGAGGAAATATTAAATTATCTTTAAAATTACCAGTTTGAAATCTCTTTTCGCTATTTAAAAAATTAAAATTTAATAATCCTAAAAAATTTAAAGCAAAAATAACAATTATTACACCTGCAACTATTCTAAGTTGTTGTGAAAAAAATAGTAAAATGTTCCCTAGCGCGGATGCTGCAGCTCCTAATGTTATAAATACTATTGAAAAACCACATGAAAAAGTAATTGTTTTAATAAGAACACTTTTTTTATTTTTCTCAATTTCCTCTAAAGGTTTTCCAGTTATGTAAGATATATAACCAGGGATAATAGGTAACACGCATGGTGTTAGAAAACTTATGAAACCCGCTCCGAACGCAAATATAGATTTTATAAACATAATTAAATGATAATATCATAAAATGATTATAAAATATTTAGGTTTTATTCTAGGTTTAATATGGTCCTACTCCTTTATAAAAACTCAATCCATATTTAGCAAAAAAACTGCTTTATTATTCAAAATATTCATTTCTAAAATTTCTTGGATAACATTCTTATTAGCTTGCTATTTTGGAATTAAAAACTTTTCCTTTAAGGCCACATTGATAGGTATCGCAATATCTGTCTTAATTGTACATTTAAGTTTTTATTTTTTATCAAGTTATTTAAAACTTAAAATTGGCGAAGATAGATTAAATAAAATTAAGACTGGATTTGAATATTGTTTAATCTTATTTATCGTTTATTATGTATTTTTTTAATCGGTTCTTATAGTGCTAATAACACGGAAATTTTTATCTGTCACTACTATTTCTCCTGAGCTGGGCACGGCATCCGTAATAGCTGTGATTATACTGTAGTGAGTTATTAAAACTAAATTTTTTTTATTACTGTTCCACTGATTTATGAACATTTTTAAATCTTTAATTTGTTTATCTTGATTCTTGTTATAAGGAGCAGAAAATGTTGAATTAAGTGCAGAAAAAGTTTTGAAATTTTGGAATGCGAAATGAGCGGTATCTTTGCATCTGCACCACTCACTTGATAAAACTTGATCAATTGGAATGTTTTTCTTTTTAAAAATCTCACCTATTCTCTTAGATTGATCTATCCCTTCTTTACTTAAATTTCTTTGTGTTTTGCAATCTTGGAGGTTAAACCCAACAGGATCCCCACCACCAGGGGCTATAGAGTGTCTTATTAAAATAATTCTATCTCCTTTTGAAAGATCTTGCCAAATTATTTCTGAGGCTTTGGTAGAAGGAAATAATAAAAGAAAAGTTGATATAAAAATGAATAAAAAATTAAGGGAAGTATGTTTGCCTTTCATGGTGGCCTAAATGATAACCTAACAAATTTATGGTATCTGGGTCTATTTACCATAATATCTAAAGTTATTTATTTATTTGGTTGTATTCAAAAACTTAATAGTTGTGTGAACAACTTCTATATCTTTTTTGGCTTAAAAACTAAACATAAGCCGTTGTTGCAGTATCTTTTACCGGATGGTTTTGGTCCATCATTAAATAGGTGGCCGTGATGACCGCCACATTTTTTACAATGATACTCCGTCCTAGGATATCCAATATTCATATCAGTTTTGACCTCAAAAACATCAGGGACAGAGTCAAAAAAAGATGGCCAACCTGTGCCACTTTCATATTTAGTAGATGACTCAAATAATTTTATCCCGCATCCAACACAATGATATGAACCCTCTCGCTTTTCATGATTTAATGGGCTGCTTCCCGGAGACTCTGTTCCTTCTTGTTTTAAAATATAATTTTGTTCAGGTGTTAAATTTGGGTCCCAATCTTTACTCATCTTTTACTTTGTCATCCACACCGTAAGGTCTGAAGCTACCTTTGTTTTCTAACTTGACTGCTTTAGCAGGGATGCCAACCATCGTTGCATTTTCTGGAACATCTTTTACCACAACTGCATTAGCGGCAATTCTTGCATTGTTACCAACTTTAATTGGCCCAATTATTTGAGCACCAGAACCAATCACAACATCATTCCCGATCGTTGGGTGTCTTTTTTCATGTCTTTGTCTTTCGCTGTCTATACTAGGAGAGCTTCCGCCTAAAGTCACAGAATGATATATAGTAACATTGTTTCCAATTTCAGAAGTTTCGCCGATTACTACTCCCATACCATGATCAATAAATAAATTTTTACCAATCTTGGCTCCGGGATGAATTTCCACACCTGTAAAAAATCTTATTGTTTGTGAAACAATTCTTGCTATTAAATCAAATCCAGCTTTGTAAAAAAAATTAGATATATGATGAAAGAAAACCGCTTTAACCCCTGGATATGTGAGAATGATACTCAGTAAAGATTTTGCCGCAGGATCTCTTTTTTTTATAGATTCTAAATAATCTTTCATAGGATGTATATAATGCCTACTTGAAAAATTTAAAGAAGAATATATAAAAATGCGTATGAGTAATTCTTTTCATCTCGCTATTCCCGCTGGGGACCTAAAAAAAGCCGAAGCTTTTTATACTGATATTTTAGGATGTAAAACTGGAAATCGAGAAGACGGCAAGTGGGTTGACATCGATTTTTGGGGTAACGAGCTAACTTTACATCAAACATCTATGAAACTTCCTAGAGAAAGGCATAATGTAGATATGGGTCAAGTTCCAGTGCCACACTTTGGTGTTCATTTAAAAAAAGATGTTTTTAAAAAAATTAAAGAAAATATCGAGGCAAATAAAATAAATTATATCGATAAACCTTATACAAGGTTTGAGGGTACTAGATTCGAACAAAATACATTTTTTATCGAAGATCCAAATGGAAATGTCTTAGAGTTAAAAACATTTGAGTAAAAAATCTTCCCTATTAATTGAAAATAAAAAACAACTAATTCAATATCTCACTGACGGAATAAAAAAAGATAACCATCTTAGAATTGGTGTTGAGCATGAAAAGTTTATCTTTAATAAAAATGATCTTAAGAGAATTGATTATGAAAAAATTAAAAATGTATTTGAAATTTTAAAAAATAAGGGTTGGGAACCTCAATTAGAGGGAAATAAGTTAATAGGGTTAAAAAGGAAAAATCAAAAAATTACTACTGAACCTGGATTTCAATATGAATTATCGGGTGCACCTTTTAAAAATATTCACTCTGTTTGCTCTGAGAATAGTAATCATTTCAACGAACTTAAAGAAATTTTTAAATCAGTCAATATTACTACTTCCTCAATAGCTTATGATCCATTTAACAAGTTAGCTGATATACCTAAAAGTCCAAAAGAACGTTACAAAATTATGACTGATGAAATGCCAAAAGGTGGAAAACTTAGTTTAGACATGATGTATAAAACTGCAGGTATTCAAATCAATTATGATTATATTTCTGAAAAAGATTTTGAAAAAAAATTTAAGATTGGTAATTACTTAGTACCTCTAACGATTGCTTTATTTGCTAATTCGCCCTTTTCAGAAAATAAACTCTCAGGCTATTTATCTTACAGAGGAAGGGTTTGGCAAGAAACTAATAGAGGTGGAATAATGCCAATTACTTTTGAGCCATTAAATTTTGAAAAATATATTGATCATGCAATTGATTATCCGATTTTATTTCTCAAAAGAGATGGAAAATATCATTCTCCAAATGGACAAACATTTAATGACTACTTAAACGGAAATTTAAGTTTTTTAAAAGGAGTTAAACCAACATTAAAAGATTTTGAAAATCATTTGGGAACTATTTTTACTGAAGTAAGGTTAAAACAAGTAATAGAATTTAGATCATTAGATACCTGTAACTTTGGATGCATTTGTAACGGACCTGCTTTCTTTACTGGATTAATTTATGGATCTTTAGAGGAGACTTATGAGATTATAAAGAATTGGAAAAAAGAAGAAGTTATGGAGGCATATTTCAACGCACCTAAACAAGGATTAAATACATTGCTAAATAATAAAAAACTTATGGATTGGGGAAGAATTTTTTTAGATCTGTCTAAAAAGGGTTTAGAAAAAAGAAACGAAATGAACAAAAGTGGTAAAAATGAAATAATTTATTTAAAACATATAGAAGAAATAATTGAGAATAAAAAAACAAGAGCAGAAATGCTGATTGAACAATTTAATAAAACAAAAAACTTAAACTTTTTGGTAAATCATGAAGAAAATTTTAGCTATTCAGGGTTCTAATCTTAAAAAGGTAAATATTAAAACAGATACGACAATACTTTTAGCAGCTGAGGCGCAAAAAAGAGGTTATAAAATATATTATTTTGAGCCAGAAAATTTAAGTTTTTTAAATGGAAAAGTCATAGCTTTTTGTAAGCAGATAAAGATCAATGATGGAAAAAAGAAATTTTACACTCTGTACAAGACTATTAATTTTAATTTAGAAAAATCAAAGGTCATTCTAATCAGAAATGATCCTCCCTTTGATAATCGATATTTGTATACAACATTCTTACTTAACCACATTTCTAAAAAGGTTAAGATAATTAATCATCCTTCTGCAGTTAGAAATATATCTGAAAAACTATTTTCTATTAATTTGATGAGGTACATGCCTCCAACTTTAATTAGTGAAAATCTTAAAGAAATCAGAAGTTTTTTTAAAATACATAAGACTATTGTAGCCAAACCTATTAATGGTTTTAGTGGAAATAATGTATTTTTATTAAAAACTTTTAATGCTTATAAAATAAAAAAATTACTAAAAGCTCATAATCATTTATTTTTTCAAAAGTTTTTACCCGGAGTTTATAAAGGCGATAAAAGGGTTTTTATAATTAAAGGCAAGATTGTTGGCGCTATTTCTAGAGTACCAAAAAAAGGAAGTATCTTATCCAACATGAGCAAAGGAGCTAAGGCAAAATTAACAAAACTGACAAATAAAGAAATAAAGGCTAGTACAGCAATAGGAAAATTGTTAGTTAAAAATAATATATATTTTGCAGGGGTAGATTTTGTACAAGAGAAATTAATAGGCGATATAAATGTCACTAGCCCTACTGGACTAGTTGCGTATAAAGATTTGTCAGGAATAAACCTTGCTAAATTGTTTTGGAATAATGTTTAATTGAATATTGACAAAATCCTAAATTTCTTGCTATAAATCATAAGCGCTGAGTTATAGCAACTTGCGGGCGCTTAATAAATCCAGCTAAAGCGCATAAGTCTAACGACCACCGCTTTAGCCGGTGGTTTTTTTTTGGAACAATCTAAAACTAAACCGGGTATTTGAACCATATTGTACACCTGGCAATTGCCGAAGTACTAAAAAGGAGAAGATGAACAGAATTAAATCTCGTTCATTCTTCTCCAGAAGGACGGAGAAAAAATGAACGAAACGATAAGAGAAACCGTAAGGGGGAAAATCAATGACTGATTTTAAACATCCTGAGACTATTGGCTTACATGGTAGTGATTACAGAGCTGATCCTACTACTACAGCAGTAGCAGTTCCAATTTACCAAACAACTTCTTACCAATTTAAAAATGCAGAACATGCTGCAAATTTATTTGGTCTTAAAGAGTTTGGTAACATTTACACACGTATCATGAACCCAACTGTAGATGTGCTAGAAAAAAGAGTTGCAGCGCTTGAAGGTGGTGTGGCAGCATGTGCAGTGGGATCGGGTCAAGCAGCTTCAGCAATGTGTATACAAAACTTAGCACAAGCTGGGGATAATATAGTAGCTTCGACTGATTTATATGGGGGTACAGTTAACTTGTTTAAAAATACTTTAAGACAACAAGGTATTGAAGTTAGATTCGCAGATCCTGCGGATCCTAAAAACTTTGAAAAAGTGACTGATGATAAAACAAGAGCTTACTACGGTGAGACTCTTCCTAATCCTTATCTACGTGTTTTTCCAATTAAAGAAGTTGCAGATATCGGTAGAAAAAAAGGTATTCCTTTAATTATCGATAACACAGCTTCGCCTGTGATATGTAAACCTTTAGCTCATGGAGCTGCAATAGTAATGCACTCTTTGACAAAATATATTGGCGGTCATGGTACTTCCATTGGAGGAATAATTGTAGACGGAGGAAATTTTGATTGGATCAAAGATAGAAAAAGACAACCTCTATTAAATGAGCCAGATCAAAGTTATCATGGCGCAGTTTGGGCAGATGCAGTCCCACAACTAACTGGAGCTAATATTCCATTTGTTATCAGAGCAAGAGTGGTTTTATTGAGAGACTTAGGTGCTCCTTTAAGTCCATTTAATGCTTTTCAAATCATTCAGGGTTTGGAAACTGTAGCTTTAAGAATGAAGCAACATTGTAGCAATGCAGAAAAAGTTGTTAATTTCTTAGATGGTCACAAAAAAGTTAAAAAGGTTATTTATCCAACTAATTATCAAGGTGAAATTAGAGATAGAGCTAAAAAATATATGCAAGGTGGGTACGGATCTTTAATTGGTATGGATCTTGGAACTAAAGAAGCAGGAGCTAAGTTCATTGATAACTTAAAAATGCTTTATCATGTTGCAAATATTGGTGATGCTAGAAGTTTAGCTATTCACCCAGCAACCACAACGCATAGTCAGCTTACAGAAAAAGAAATGTTAGCTGCAGGTGTAACACCTGGATATGTAAGATTATCTATTGGTATAGAACATCCAGACGATATTGTTACAGATATAAAACAAGCTTTGGCGGCTTAACTAATCTAGCCCCACCTTTTCGGTGGGGCAGATAAATAACAAAAAAAAATATACTGATTACAATAAAATTATTTCCAATTATCCACAGACATTTAGTTTGTGGGAATTTTAAATGATTATAAGATTAAAGAAATTATAAAATTTCAATGAGAATAGAAGAAGATATAAAATTAGATTATTCTGACGTTTTGTTTAGACCTAAAAGAAGTACTTTACAAAGTAGAAAAGACGTCAATCTTAAAAGAACTTACAAATTTAAATATAGTAATCACGAGTGGTCTGGAATTCCTATAATGGCCGCAAATATGGACGGTGTAGGTGAATTAGGAATTGCAGAAAAATTATCCGAATTCGAAATGATTACATGTTTAACAAAACAACACGACTTAAAAATGATTAAGTCTGATAAAAAAGTAAAAAACATTTTTAAAAATATAGTCTTGAGTATGGGAACACGAGAAGACGATTTTAATCGAGTTTCAGAGATACTTAAAGAGTGTAGTTTTTTTCAATTTATTTGTATTGATGTAGCTAATGGTTATTCAGAACATTTTAGTAAATTTGTAAAATCTGTAAGAGATAAATATCCTACAAAGACAATAATTGCTGGCAATGTTGTTACTGCAGATATGACACAAGAATTAATATTAAGTGGTGCAGATATTGTAAAAGTTGGGATAGGACCTGGAAGTGTATGCACTACAAGAATTCAAACAGGAGTTGGCTATCCTCAACTAAGTGCAGTAATTGAGTGTGCAGATGCTGCGCATGGATTAGGAGCACATATAATTGCAGATGGTGGCTGTACTTGCCCTGGCGATGTTGCCAAAGGATTTGGAGGTGGTGCTGATTTTGTAATGCTAGGTGGAATGTTAGCAGGTCATGATGAAGGAAAAGGAAATATTATAGAGAAGAGTGGAGAAAAATTTATTCAATTTTATGGCTCAAGTTCTGAGGTAGCAAATGAGAGACACTACGGTGGTTTAAACGGTTATCGAAGTAGCGAAGGTAGAGAAGTTCTATTAAAATATAGAGGAAAAATTAATGATACAGTTATAAATATCTTGGGTGGAGTAAGAAGCAGTTGTACTTATGTTGGCGCGAGATCATTAAAAGAACTTAGTAAATGTACAACTTTTGTTAGAGTATCAAATCAATTTAATGATACATTTACCAAATAAAAAATCTTAATCTAATCTTTTAATTTGATATTTTTTTTCTATGGCACTCTGAATTTTGACAAATTTATCATCTAATTTAGAGCATAGTTCTTGAGAAGTATTTTCTAAAAACGATATACATTTTTTTTTCTTAATTTTTGTAGGCTTGTTATTTTGTTCAGCGAGATTAATTGCATGCTCCACAGGTGATTTACCTGTTTTCTTTTTTATTCCGAAGCTAACTGCAGAGTTAATAGTGGTCTGAGCTACTTTACCGCTCGCTACACCTGACATTGGCGCCATTAGTGAGGCTGTTTCGATGCAGCCACTCAAAAATAAAAGACTAACCAAACTTATTAAAATTTTTTTCATACTTCCATCGGGGTTGTGACATATTTTTACAAAAAAAAAACAAATCAGTGTCCCATACTGAGCTTATCAACAACAACCCTAAATTGAAAGAAATTACATTAATACCCTTAATGGCTTGTTTTTTAGACAAGATTCCAGGTTTTCCATCATTTGAGTATAGAATTTTGAATAATTTTCAAATGTGACATAGCCTATATGAGGAAATAAAAGTGCGTTATTCAAAAATCTTAGTTTATGGTCTTGAGGTAAAGGTTCTTTATCGAAAACATCAAGACCAGCTCCAGCAATTGTATCATTTTGAAGTGCCTCAATTAAATCACTCTCGTTTACTATTGGCCCCCTGGAAGTATTTATTAAAATTGAATTTTTTTTCATAATTTGAAACTCTTTTTTTGTAATTAAATTTTTATATCTTTCACCCATTACCACATGAATTGATAAAATATCTGATGTTTTTAACAAATCATTTTTAGACATTGGTAAAACATCAAGATCATTTGCGTGTGCTAGGTTAAGATTTTCGCTCCAGGCGGATACTTCCATATTAAAAGCTTTAGCAACTTTTGCAACTTGGGTACCAATCTTTCCAAGACCAATCAAACCTATTCTTTTCCCTTTTAATTCAAAACCAATTGTGTTCTGCCAATAACCTTGAAACATGTTATCAATTTCTTGTTTAACATTTCTTAAAAGACCCAAGATCAAGGCCCAAGTAATCTCAGCCGTTGGATTTGAATTAATTTCTGTTCCACAAACCACTATCCCCCTTTTTTTTGTAACTTCAAAATCTATTGAATTATTACGCATGCCTGATGTCATAATGTATTTAAGCTTTGGCAAATTATTTAATAAAGTTTTTGTCATGGGGGTTCTCTCCCTCATTATTAATAATACTTCAAATTCTTCCAAAGCTAGAATAGCCTCATTCTCATCATTGAATGCTTCATTAAAAATTTTAAAATCATATTTTTCTCTAAATTTTTCAATATCTACAATTTCTTTAAAAATATTTTGATAGTCATCTAGTACTGCTACTTTAATCATTGAATTTTCCTATTAGATAAATAAATACCAGAAATTATAAAAGTTGCGCCAATAAAATGAAATAATTGAAATCTTTCTTTAAAAATTATTATTGCCAATACTGCGCTGAAAAGTGGCATTAACTGAATGAACATCGATGATCTATTTGGTCCTATTAGTTCAATGGCCTTCTGCCAACAATAATAAGCAGCGATTGCAGGAAAGATGACTACATACAATAAAATAAAAATAGATGCTTTATTTATTTTAATTTCTAATCCTATTGATTGTTCATATAGAAATTGTGGGACTAAAAATATTAATCCTACAGAAACCATAATTTGAATTAAAGAAAATTGAGATAATTCAAATTTATTTTTTTTAAGCAATGTTGAATATAATGACCAACTCAAAACACAAACTAGCATCCATATATCTCCCTTATTAAAACTTAAGGAAATTATTTTTTGAATATCTGCATTAGAAATGATTGTTCCAACTCCAATGATTGATAAAAATAATCCAGAAAGTTGAAATATATTTGTTTTTTCAATTTGCATTACTGATGAAAAAATAATAATCATTGGAGGAATAGCAGCTAACATTAAAACAGCATTTATGACTTGAGTAAAGTTTAAGGCAAAATAAACTACTGAGTTGAAGGTGCTTATTGACAATATTCCCATTAATCCAATAGTAAAAAAGTTTTTTTTTATATAATCCTTCTTTGCCAAAATTTCTTTAATAGTAAAGGGTACCAATATGAACCATACCATGACCCATCTTAAAAAATTTAGAGTAAGTGGCGGAACTTCAAATAAAGTTGCAAATTTTCCAACAATAAAATTTCCTGACCAGAATAGAGCAGCGAAAGTAAGAAAAGTATAAGCTAAATAATTTTTAGACAAAAAAATCCTAGTTAAATCTTTTAGAACTATATGGTTGTAAATCTAAATTTGTATTCTCTCCTGAAATAATACCAGATACAATTTTTCCAGTGATTGCACCTAAAGTCCATCCGAGATGTTGGTGGCCAAAAGAATAAATGATATTTTTAAACTTAGAAGAGGGTCCAATCACAGGTAAAAAATCAGGTAGTGTGGGTCTAAATCCTAACCATTCATCTTTATGTTCTTTTAATTGAGGAAGCAGTTCTTTCGCGCATTTTACAATATACTCTATTCTTTTTTTGGATATGGGATTTTTTAACCCCCCCAGCTCAACAGTTCCTACTGCTCTTAAACCTTGGTTCATTGGTGTCATTCCGAAACCTCTATCTAAAAAAATAACAGGTCTAGAAATCAAATGTTCCATCGACTCAAAATGCACATGGTATCCTCTTTCAGTATCTAAAGGAATATTCTCACCAAGCTTATCAGTAAAATATTTTGAAAATGCTCCACAAGCCAATACGATCTTTTCGAAATTATACTTTTTTTCTGGTGTTATAATTTCAGAACTATTGTGGCTAGTTTGTCTGATATCTTTCACTTCACATTTTTGAAACTGACCACCTTTTTTTACAAATAATTCAAATAATTTTTTCAAAATTCCATGAGGATCTCTGGCATGATATGCATAGTCATAATATGCGCCAGCATCAAAAACCGGATTTAAATTTGGCTCTAAATCTAAAATTTCTTCTTTGCTAATAATCTTTTGCTTAACGCCGAGCTCTTCTCTTACTTTAATTTCTAATTCTCTGCTTTTTTTATTTTTATTGGTCCAAACATATATGATTCCTTTTCTCTCAACCAAATTAGTAGTATCAATTTCTTTAAACATATCGTCATAAGCATCAAGAGATAAATTTAATATCTGATGCATATACTTTGCAGTATGCATCATATTTTTTTTTGTTGATGATTTAAAATATTTAAGAATCCAAGGTAACATCTTTGGAATATAGTTCCATTTAAGTGCCAGAGGTCCATAGGAACTTAAAAGCATTTTTGGAACATCAAATATTATGTCAGGTCGATTTAACTGTAGAACTGCGTAAGGTGAAAAGTGACCAGCATTTCCATAGGAAGCCATCATGCCAGGCTCCTGTTTGTCAAATATTGTTACTGGTATTCCTTTTTTTTGAATATGAAGTCCAGCACAAACTCCCTGAATGCCTGCACCAACTATACCAACAGATTTACATTTATATCCACTCATTTAAAGTAGTATATGCTAATGTCTCTAGGATTTATAGTGCGGTAGATTATATTAGAGCTTCTGATTCTTTATTTACAACTTGCTCTGGTTTTCCGTTTTTCTTCTTTTTCTCGTCTTTTGTCTTTGAAAATAAAAAATCACCTGCTGATTTTGATTTTGAAGGCATTTTTTTGATGTAGCCCTCTATATCAGCTCCATTTTCTGTTCTTAAATTATTTGAAAATTCAATATCACCCTTAACAACTCCTGTGTTCCCTATAACTACATTCTCAGCAGATATTTTTCCATCAATATGACCGTAAACTTCTACTTGGTCTGCTTCAATTGATCCTGAGACCGACCCAGTCTCTTTGACTACAAGCTCTTTTGAAAATACAGGTCCTTTTATCAGCCCGGCAATATCAATAGCGCCTGAACTATTTACAGTTCCATCAATACTAACTGTCTCACTTATGAGAGATCTCTCAGAGTCGTTTAATAATTTTTTTTTATCTCCAAACATTTATAATTTGATTAGATCATCTGATTAGCAACATATCAAGCTTTAATTTAGTTTTTTTTGGCCATTTTGGTTTTAATTTAAATGATTAATTTACAGGAGTATCTTTATATATCTTGCAGGACATTGCTATTCCAAGCGCAATCATCATGGCCATCATTGATGAGCCACCATATGACATTATTGGAAGAGGAGCTCCCACTATTGGTAGTAAGCCTAAAACCATGCCCATATTTACAGCAACATAGACAAAAAAAGCAGTGGCGAAAGAATAACAATAAAGTTTTCCAAAACTACTTCTAGTGACATTTCCAATTTGAACTATTCTATAAATAATCAGACTGTATAAAGCTAAAATTGAAATTGATCCTATAAATCCGAATTCTTCTGAAAATAAGGTAAATATGAAATCTGTATGTTTCTCAGGTAAATAATCTAAATAACTTTGTGAACCGTTTAAAAAACCTTTTCCAAATATTCCGCCAGAACCTATTGCAATTTTCGATTGAATTATTTGATATCCTGCTCCCAGAGGATCACGATCAGGATTAAGGAAAGTTAGGATTCTAGCTTTTTGATAAGGTTTCAAAAAAGAAATGGCGATTGGCATTAAAGAGACAAAAAGTATTGTTGCATAAGTAAAAAATTTAACTCTCACCCCTGCAAGCCATGCAACTACCACTCCTCCAATTGCTATTAATATCGAAGTTCCTAGATCAGGCTGCGTTACAACTAGTAAAACGGGTGCAACAAGAACAACAATAGGTAAAAACAAATGTTTTACTCGATTGACATCAGTAGTTGATATTCGGTGATAATATTTTGATAAAAACAAAATCAAAGCAACTTTCATTAGTTCAGATGGTTGTAAATTCATAAAATATAAATTAAGCCACCTTTGTGATCCGGAAGAAGTTAAACCAAAATATTTAACGCCCAATAAAAGTAAAAATATTATAATATAAAACAGTGTGCTTGTCTTGTACCAAAACCTTATTTGAAAAAAAGATAAGATTAAAAACATAGTAAAGAAAACGCAAAATCTAATTATGTGACTTTTTGTATGGTATTTAAATTCTCCTCCATCCGTTGAATACATTGCGAACATACTCATTAAACCTAGTATTAGAATTGAAAAAACTAAAATAAAATCTAAAGAAAGAATTTTTTCCCGTATACTAAGTGATGAT
>CACGLI010000007.1:15000-39244 GCA_902573865.1 uncultured Pelagibacteraceae bacterium | reverse complement strand
AGCATGTGGGGCTATGACTAAAGTTTTCATAAATAATTATCTTTTTTAAATCTAATTTTTGGACTAAAATTTATTAATTTTAGAGAATTTTTACCACATTTAATTACAGGTTTTAAATTTGCCAATTTTATTATCTTGCCTGGCTCAATATTGTCAAACTTAGAATGAATTATTTTTGTTCTCCAAACTTTAATCATTTTATTGTTAAAATAAAAATGTGCTCCACCATATGGTTTTCCAAGAGCCCTGGTTAAATTAAAGATACTTTCTGCATCCATTCTCCAGTCAATCATTCCATCTTTAAAACTTCTTTTTTTCCAATAGTTTTCTTTTACATTTGATTTTTTAAGTTTTTTTATTTTACCTTTTTGGAAGTCTTTGATTAAGCTAAAAAGTTGTTTGCTAGCAGTTTGATAAAGTTTCTTATAAAGATCAAATGCAAAATCCTTACTTCTAATTTGTACTTTTTTTTTAGATACAATCTCTCCACTGTCAATTTCTGAGTTCATTAAAAAAAAAGTTGAAGCTGTTTCTTTTAAACCAAGAACTAATGGCCAAATAATTGGGTGCCTACCTTTATTTCTTGGTAAATCTGACGGATGATAACCAATAATTCCATACTTCGGTATTTTCAAAACTTTTGGTTCGATTATATGTGACCAGCCTAAACATATAATTAAATCAGGTCTCTTATTTTTTAACCATTTATATGTTCTTTTATCATTTATGTTTTGAGTGTAAAAAGTATCAAATTTGTTTTTATATAATCTCACTAAGTCAATAAAATCCGAATTAAAGGTAGAATTTTTTTTTCCAATAACTCCATCTATTGCAATATTTTTTTTTATCAAAAAATCAACAACTTTTTTTGTGAACAAAACTGAACCTAAAATAATTATTTTCATTAATGCTTTATATCTATAAACTTTTTAAAAATAAGATTTTTGAAATTTGTTTTTTTAATAATATTCTTTATTTTTTTCGAGGTATTTCCGTTAAAATAAGGATTTTTAATTTTCTTTATTTTCTTATAAAATTTTTTAGAAAAAGCTAATGTAACTTTTTTCAAAATTTCATTTGTATTATGAGAACAATCAATTATAGAACCTGATTTAAGCCTTCCATCTTGACGACTTCCTACATTAAGCGTTGGTTTTTTGAAAGATGGTATCTCAATAATACCGCTTGAAGAGTTACCTATAACTATATCAGAATACTTGCATAGGGAGAAGTATTTCCGATGTCCCAAAGATTTTACAAAAATTGAATTATGATTTTTTTTTACAAATTTTTTAAATTTATTTACGATATATTTGTATCCTAAATCAGCATTAGGCATTGTAAAAATAAATGTAAAATTTCTAAGCTTTTTCAAAGAGTTTAAAAAATTATCAAAGTTTTTGGTATTTTTAGATTTTTCTAAAGTTTCAGGGTGATATGATACTAAAGCTACTTTTCCCTTAAATATGATATTTAATTCTTCTTGTAATTCTTTTTTACTCATTAGTTTTGTCTTTTTTATTGCCTCAACGCCCAATGAGCCTACATTGTGAACTCTATTTTTAATCTCTCCCAATTGAATTACTCTTTTCTTGTACTCATTAGTTGAAACAAAATGAAGGTGAGATAATTTTGTTATTGAATGTCTAATACCTTCATCGATTAATCCCTCTGTTCTCTCACCCCCATGAATATGAATTATTGGAATTCTATTTAAACAGGCCGATATTGCGCAAGAAAATATTTCATATCGATCTCCTAAAATTAATATCGCATCAGGATTAATTTTATTAAAGATATAAGAAAATTTCTTAATACCAATACTAAAAGAATTTGATATTGATGAGATATCATCATTTTTAATTCCTACATCAATAATTTTATCAATTTTAAGTTTGTTTTTTTTTATATATTTAATTGTCTCTCCAAAATACTTTGATAAATGAGCCCCTGTTACAAGCAATTTTAAATCAAAGAAATTATCTTTTTTAATTTCTATTATGAGGTTTTTTAGAAGATCGAATTCTGAACGTGAGCCAGTGATTACACAAATTTTCATTTTAAAATTTTATATTTTCATCTGTTTTAAAATTAAAGCTTGATTTTTTACCAATTATTTCATCCCACTTAGAAGCTGGTATTCCTTTTTGAGCTCTTTTTGTTGTGATGTTATTTAAAGAAAATTTTTCACCTTTTAAAATTGAAGTTTTAGCTACTATTTGCTTTCTTATTGTTTGTAAATTTTTAAGCTCCTCTTTGTACGGATATTTATCATAAACTCCCAAACTTTTTTCAAATTCTCTTATGCTTTTTACATAATGAGTGAGTTCTTTTGGATCAAGACTGGAAGTATGATCTGGACCTTTTAAACTTTTGCTAATTGTAAAATGTTTTTCTAAAACAGAAGATCCTAAAGCTATTGCCATTAATGAAGCTTCGTTACCTATGCTGTGATCTGAGTATCCAACGCTAATATTAAGTTTATCTTTTAAAAATTTTATTGATTTAAGATTTAGTTTTGAATTAGTTGCAGGATATTCAGTATTACAGTGCAAAATTGTGATATCTTTTTTTTTTGTTCCATTTTTGATTAAAATATTAAGTGCTTTTTTAATTTCTTTAAGATTACTCATTCCGGTGGACATAATTACCTTTTTTTTTAATTTTCCTATTTTTTTAAGTAAAGGAATATTAGTTATCTCACCCGAAGCTATTTTGATTAAATTGACTTTTATTTTTTTAAGAAAATCTAAGCTTGGTTCATCAAAAGGACTAGAAATAAAATTAATATTTCTTTTTTTACATCTTTCTTTAATTTTTCTAAAATCATTAAAAGATAAACTTAATGATTTAAGCATTTCTAATTGAGATTTTCTTTTAAAATTTTTTTTTTGATATTCTGCTAAATTAGCTTTTGTTTGACAAAGCTCACTTGGAATAAATGTTTGAAATTTAATAAAATCAGCTTTTGCTCTTGAAGCAATATCTACCATCTTCAAAGCTTTTTTCAAACTCCCATTGTGGTTCACCCCTGCCTCTGCAATTATTATAGTTTTCATCTACTTTATTAATGAATTATTTTTTACATCTTTTTTGATTATTGAACCCATTCCAATAATACAATTGTCACCAATTTCTACACCTTCTTTAATAACTGAGCCGCTACCAATAAATGTATTAGAGCCTATTTTGACTCCTCCATTAATTGTCGCTTTAGTAGCGATGTGCGTGTTTGATCCTATTTTAGTGTCATGTTCGATCAATGCAGAAGTATTTATTATAGAATTTTCTCCTACTTTAACCCCATAATTAATTATTACGCCGTGAAAAATCATTGTTCCAGTTAAGATGGATGATTTATCGGAAATTAAAGCATACCTTGAAACTATTTTTGGAATTTTAAATCCAAGCCTTTTAATTTTAAGAAATAATTCATTTCTTTTTTTATAATTTTTTATTTGCCCTATCGTGATTGCTATATTTATATTTTTTTTACTCTTAATATTTTTTAAATAATTATCTCCTCCTATTACTTTATATTTATCGATAGTTTTGGATTTGTCATTATCAATAAAACCAAGAATCCTATATTTTTTTGTAGATTTGATTATATCTAAACAAGATTTGGCATGCCCGCCAGCACCAACAAGTATTATTTTTTTCATAATTAGTAATTAAAGTCTTTAGTCTTATAGTGACGTAAGTTCTTTTGAGAGTTAAACCATTTAACAGTTTTTTTTAAACCCATGCTCAAACCTTGATTATTCGAATATATTGGCTTCCAATTAAGTAATTTTTTAGCTTTTTTATTTGAGGCCAGAAGTCTCATTACTTCGCTTTTCTTTGGCCTAATACGATTTTTTTTAATTCGATATTTAATTTTTTTATTCAAAATATTTCCAATTTTTTCGATTAAGTTTTTTATTGAAATGTCATAACCTGATCCTAAGTTGATTACTTCACCAATCGATCTTTTATTTCCAATAGCGGAAATTATACCCCTCACTGTGTCTTCAATATAAAGTAAATCCCTTCTTGGTGATAATGAACCAACCTCAATAATTTTTTTCCTAAGGACTTGAGAAATGATAGTTGGAATTATCGCTCGAGCTGATTGACGAGGTCCATAAGTGTTGAAAGGTCTAATGATTGAAACAGGTAGATCAAAAGATTTATTAAAAGATAACACTAATTGATCGGCTGCTACTTTAGTAGCAGCATATGGAGATTGGGCATTTAAAGGATCTGTTTCTAAAATTGGAACTTTTTTTGGTGTTCCGTAAACTTCACTTGTTGAAATATGAATAAGTTGTTTAATTTTATTTTTTTTACACGAGTTTAAAATATTAAGAGTGCCATTTATATTGGTATCAACATATGATCTAGAAGCACCATAGGAATATGGTATTGCTATCAAGGCAGCCAAATTTATAACTATATCGACACCTTTTATTACTTTATCTATTAAATCATTGTCCCTTATGTCTCCAAGAATAATATCAATCTTTTTTTTTGTTTCTTCTGGTATTGTGTCAAGCCAACCCCAAGAATTGAAAGAATTATATAAAACTAGAGCTTTCACCTGAAATTTTTTTCTAACTAATTGTTCAACTAAATGTGATCCTATAAAACCCTCTGAGCCTGTAACTAATACTTTCATTTTAATATTTTAGTTGTAGACATAGCTCCGCACTCGATCAGAAGTAGATCTTGGAATTGAGCTTGCATAATTTTTTTTACTAAAGTGGATAACAAACACTATCAGAGTTTTTATTAATCGTAATTTTAAAAATTCCACTTCTAGCAAAAATTTTATTATTGTATACTTTATGGATATCTAAAAAAATATTTTTTAGCGGTCCTGAAATTATTTTAGTTTTATCATTTATTAATTTAAAAAAAAAATTGTTAGCAATAAAACCTTTGTTATTTTCATTTTTCTTACAAAAGTTTATGAATTTACCTATTTCAATAGAGTCCTTATCATTACCAAAAATAAAATGCTGTAAACCCTTACAGAACTTTATGCTTAATTGAAAATTTTTGATTTTGAAATTTTTGCTATAACAAAAAACATAATTGCCAAGTACATTTTTGAATTGTTGTTTTTGGTTATTTTTATTAATCTCCATTTTTGGATAATAAAACTCAAAATTATGTTTTAAGTTTTTCAGATCATTTAGAAAAATTTTTTCTTGATTATTTTTAATTTTTGCTACTACCCACATGATTAATATTTGTCCTTTAGGTCTTTTTTCAATTCATCGTATTCTCTCATTTTTTCTTTCATAAAACGGATCGTAATTTTTGTTTTTTCAGTGATGCCCTTTGGAGTAAGTAAGTAAATATAGTTAGATTTGTTTTTATTTTTTTTAAAATTGTTTATTTTTATCAATCCTTTTTTTTTGAGCTCTGTGAGGCAGTAATTCACTTTTCCTAAACTAAGATCTAAGTCTTTAGCTATTTCTCTTTGAGATAATTCAGATTTTTTTCCTATTTTTCTCAATATTTTAAAGTGCTCATTTTTCATATTTTTATTATATTGTTCAATAATTGAACTGTAAATACATAAAATTGTTCAATTTATGAACATGATATGGTATAAAAAGCTTTAAAAATGACTTATTTTTCTAATTTTAAAAAATGTCTTTTTATAATCGATAAAAAGGTCACTAATTTAGTGCCATATATTTTGGTTTCATTAATATTGGCCGGGGTTGATATACTAGGCCTAGGATTAGTCTTTCCCTATATTAATTACATAATTGATCCACAATCTAGCGTAAGCCAAAATACTAAGTTTTTTTTTGAAAATAATTTACCCTTTTTTCAATCATACAACTTAATAATTGTATTATCATTTTTAGTTTTAATAGCCTTTATCTTGAAAAATATCTTAAATTTTTTTCTTACTGCGATTATATATAAATTTGCCACTCGAGAAATTTCAATTTTAAGACCTAGACTAATGTTTATTTATCAAAATATGGATTATCTTAACTATGTAAAAAGAAAACAAGTTGAATATTTAAGAAATATTAATGACCTTACTCAAACTTGTCTTAGCAGTGTAGAATATTATTTGAGAGTAATTACTGATTTAATTATTATAGTAATTTTATTTGGTTATATGTTTTGGTTTAATCCGAAAGTACTGACTTATTTTTTAATATTAATACTAAGCGTAATGTTACCTTTATTTTTTATTCTTAAAAAGAGAACTGTTAAATACGGGAATGAATATGTATCTGGCTTAGAACTTTTATATAAAAATGTTTCGGAAGCAATAATGGGTATAAAGGAAATAAAAGTTCTAGATAAAGATAATTTTTTTTTAAAAAAAATTAAAAATGCAGCTCATAGACTTTACAAAGCAGCTTTTTTATCACACTTAAATAATATTGTTATACCACCATTAATTGAGGTTGCTCTTATACTGTTTGTTGTAAGCTTAATAGGCTACGCGGCTTTATTCAAGTCTAGTGCGGCAGAAATAATACCTGTATTAAGTATTTTCGCGTTGGTAGCAATAAGAACAATTCCTCTATGCCAAAGAGTAGTTCGTAATAGTAATAGAATTAATTATTACCAAAAGTCTGTAGATGTAGTTTACAACGATATTATTAATCTTGCGGGTGAAAAAAAAGATTTAAAGAAAAGAGATAACAATAAAACATTCGAACAAATAGAGTTTAGGAATATTAATTTTAAATATCCTGCATCCACTAATGCAGTTTTTAATAATTTAAATCTTTTTATAAAAAAAAATGAATGTATAGGTATTATTGGTGAGTCTGGTTCTGGTAAAACTACTTTGATTGACCTTCTTTTAGGTCTATTGAAACCTCAGTCTGGAGAAATATTTATAAATGGGAAATATAACAGTAATTTTAGTTTAAACTTGTCCTCCTTTTCTGCTTATTTACCTCAAAAACCATTATTATTAGAAAGCTCCATAAAAGAAAATATTACCTTAGAAGAGAATGATTCTTTAATAAATCAGAGTCAACTGGTCATGGCCTTAAAAAATTCTAACATTTTAAATTTTGTTAAAAGCTTACCTGCAAAGGAAGAAACAGTTATTGGAGATAAAGGTTTAAGAGTATCAGGGGGTCAGGCACAAAGAATAGCTTTAGCAAGAATATTTTACCACGCAAAGGAAATCATAATTATGGATGAAGCAACAAGTTCTTTGGATAGCAAAACCGAAGAGGAAATAATTGAAAATTTGAATTCATATAAAGGAAAAAAAACAATTATCGTCATTACTCATAAAAATGAGACACTTAAATATGTTGATAAAGTTTATGAGATTAAAGATAAAAATTTAAAAGAAATATTAAATTAAATTTTTCTTTTTATAGATCTGGCAACTGTCCTTGCAGTTTTGACAAGGTTTCCAAATTGATTAAAATCTAAGGGTTGTAACGGATCAACAGCAGACTTTTTAGGATTTTTGTGAATTTCTATGATTAATCCGTCGCATCCAGCAGCAATTGAAGCTAAAGTTAAACTTGGTACCCAAGGTGCCCAGAAAGAAGCATGACTGGGATCTGAGATTATTGGAAAATTTGTTAATTCTTTCAGAGCAGGAAAAGCTTGAATGTCCAAAGCAAATCTTGAAGTATCTCTGTGAGTATGAGGTATAGAAACTCCTCGCTCGCAAAGTATAAGCTTTTCATTTCCTTCAACTAAAATATGCTCAGCCGCACCTAGGAAATCTCTAAGACTTGCACCAAAGTGTCTTTTAAGAATAATTGGTTTTCCCATTAATGCACACTCTCTTAACAATTCTAAATTTTGCATGTTTCTTGAACCAATTTGAATAATATCGGCAGTTTCACATATCCTTTCTAGGTAGGATATTTCTGTTACTTCTGTAACCACTTTTAGATTAAAATCTTTTTTTATTGTATCCATAATATCCATACCCTCATTTTTAGACTCTTTATATTGTCTGGATCGATAAGGAAAAGTTAAAGGTTTATAGGCATGACCTCTAATAATTGATATTTTATTTTTTTTCAGACATTTTGCTGTTTCATACATTAGTTTATAATTTTCTACGCCATTTGGTCCTGCAATAATTGGGATAGAGTTTTGGCCGAATACTATACCGTCACCTAAGCTTATTATTTTTTTATTTTTTTTTGAAGTTGAGAGAGGTAGTTTGTTTATTTTGTCGTCTTTAGTAATATCTTTTGTGGGAAATTTATTTGATAGATTTTTAATGGTATATTTGCTCATGAATTTATTTATATTCAAATTCTTTATCTTTAACAACATTAAACTTTTTTTCAGAATAAATAGAATTATAAATGGAATGAATTAATTTTATCACATATAAATTTTTCTCAATATCTAAATTTTTTGAGGACTTTTTGACTTTTTTATTTAAAAATTCCTTCAATATTTTAAGATGACCATTTCCCATACCTGATTTAGGTCCAAGTCCTTTTTTAAAAAATTCTGAATTATTTTTATCAATTTTAAGATGATTTTTTGTGAAGTAAAAAATTTTGTTTAAACTAATATCTTTTATCAAAAATCTACCTTTTCTACATAGGATATCCAAAGACATTCTGTAGTCTCTATTGGCTCTTGTGGTGGCTTTTAGATTAGAAATTAATTTACTATTGTGAACAAAATTAATTGTTATTAAATCCTCAGCTTCAAGTTTTTTACGGTCAAAGCCAGCAAAAGCGTTGAATTTACTTATCGGTCCAAAAAAATATACAATTATATCTAAAAGGTGAATAGACTGATTGAAAAGAACACCACCGTCTGATTTATATTTTCCTCTCCAGCTTTTACTATAATATGATTTACTTCTGTGCCAATATAAAGCAGCATCTACAAAAAATGGTTTGCCAAATTTTTGACTTTTAATAATTTTTTTAGCTTGAGTGATCGCTAAATTATACCTATTTTGAAAAGCTACCCAGCACTTTATATTGTTTCTTTTTTTAATACTAATAAGTTTTTTTGCATCTTTGACAGATAAAACAAATGGTTTTTCAATTAAGGTATTAATTTTTTGTTCTAAAAAAAACTTTGCGTGATTAAAATGTGAGCCAGATGGAGTACAAATTATTGCATAATCGATTTTGATTTTTTTATTTTTGATATCAGAAAATTTTATAATTGAATATTTTTTATCTAAATTTTTAATAATGTTATTTTCAATTATATAAATTTTGTTAATATTTTTAAACTTCTTAAGTTGTTCAATGTAATGTTTCCCGATTGCTCCATATCCTATAATTGCAATATTCATCTAATATTTTTCCTTAAATTAATGGTCAATTAACCGATTTTTTTTACAATATCTCATAGCCATTTCAGCAATAAAAAGATCTTTTTTTGTGTGTATATCAATTCCAGTAAAAGGATCCTCGTTTATAATAAATTTTACAATTTTTCCAATTCTTTTCCCTTTTCGCCAAAATTTTGATCTGGTTGCAGAAGCTAGGCCTGTATCTTCTCTGAAAAGTTTTTGGCCAGTTTGCCTAGATGTATAGTTTTTCATCCAACTAGAAACTTTTGAAAATTTTTTATTTTTTTTATGCCATACATGTTTATAAAAACTGTGTACTGAAAAAGCACTATCAATAGTTTTATTTTTTTTAAGTATATTTACTGCTTCCTTCACCCATCTCGCTTGTCTGAAAATATTAGTACATGTTAAAAAAACGCAGATATCAAATTTTGACTTATAAAAAGCTTCAGCTTGTTGCAAAGCATTTTGAAGTGTTTTTTCCGTTGTAACTCTATCTCCTGCAAGAGCTTTCTTTCTCATAAATGGAACATCGGCTCCATATTTTTTTGAGGTGTTTGCAATTTCTTTCTTGTCTGTTGAAACTAAAATTTTGTCACAAACTTTACTTTTAATCGCTGCTAATATTGGATAAGCTATAAGAGGTTTACCACATATTTTTTTTAAATTCTTATTTTTAATACCTTTTGATCCTCCCCTTGCAGGTATAATACAAATTACTTTAAGTTTTTTTATCATATCTTTAGTCTATTTAAGTTCATCGAGTCCAAATTTTTAAAACCTCCATTCATCATTGCCGTTTTTAACTCGCTATCTAAAATATCGAAAATTTCTTTTACACCAAGATGTCCACTATTAATCAGACCATATATTGCGGGTCTACCAATCCCAACAAGATCCGCACCTAGGCACAAATACTTCAAAATATCACTACCTTTTCTGATACCACCATCAATTATTATTTTTAATTTTTTACCTTTTAAATCTTTCACTTCTCTGATCGCATCAACAGATGAAATACCTGAATTTAACATTCGCCCACCATGATTTGAGATCCATATTGCGTCAACTTTCCTTTTTGCGGCTTCTTTAAAATCATCTTTAGTTATTACACCTTTTGTAATTATCGGAAGATTTGAATTTTTTTTCACCCAATTTATTAAAGACCAATCAAAATTAAGTGCTTGATTAACATTAGGAGGCAATGGATTTGTTCTTCTACCGTATTTTCTTGCGTCATACCCTATTTCTCTATCTTGATATCGGTGTGATCTCACATTTGCATCTAAGCATAAACATAAAGATAAACATTTTAATTTTTCTGCTTTAAGAATTTCTTTTTTTATCCAGCTGGTATTTCCAAATGGGAAAATTTCCCAACCTATAATGGAATTTTTGTTACTCTTTCTTATATCTTCTAGGCTTATTCTTCCTTGAGTTCCAAAAAAAGCTAATCGGTTGGTTTTGTTAAATGCTTTGCATGTTTCAATTTCTCCATCATAATGAAATTGGGTTTGATGTCCCATAGGTGATAAAATTAAGGGTGAAATTAATTTCTTTCCAAATAATGACGCACTAATATTAACTTTATTAATCTTGTTTAATAATTTAGGTATAATTTTGATTTTTTGTAAATCGTAAATATTCTTATCTCGAGTAAAATTATCCTCTGCTCCAGCTTGCAACCAATTAAATGATCCACCTCTTATTTTATTACTGGCAAAATTTTCGGCTTGTCTCACAGTATAAAATTGTTTTTTCATTATGCAGCTTTCAAAATATATTTATGCCACCACTCCACCATTAAGAGTCTAATTAAAAATGATGAGTTAAAATGACTTTTTGAATTTTCCAGATTTGTAAGAAGTTTAGAAAGTTCATGATTATCTATTATATCTTTGGAGACAAAATTCTTGTCACTAATAGTCTCTTTTGTAAACTTTAATAGAACAGTTTTTAACCATTTTGACTGAGGATCGGCTATAGTTCTCTTGTTTTTTAATAACACTTTTTTATCTACTTTATCTTTAAATATACTTTTTAAAATTATTCTATCCTGACCAGATAAAAACTTAAATTTTGAAGGAATGCTAAAACAAGTTTCCACTATCTCGTGATCAAGGAAAGGTAATCTTGCCTCGACGCTATTCCTCATAGAATTTCTATCTGTATATCTTAGACTTCTAGGTAACTTAGAATAAGAAAAATCTAGATACTGTGCGTTTCTTAAATGACTTTTGAATGGTCTTTCTATCCAACCAATATCTGTTTCATATTTTTTTAAAAAATCTTTATTCAATAAACCATCTTTCAAAAAAACACTTCCATCCTGGGTAGCTGATCCGGGTTTCAAATAGCTAAGCATAGCCCCTAAAAAGAATTTTTCCTGAGATAAAGTTTCATGTTTTCCTATAGTTTTTGATAATCTTGTTTCTAATTTTTTAGTATTCTTCCCAAGCATATCTATATACCATGGAACGATGTGCCATCTATAACCCGCTCCAATTTCGTCACCCCCACTACCATCTAAAATCACCTTTGTTTCGTCTCGATATTTTTCATATAATGAGTTTTGAGACAAAATTCTTAATGATGAAAATGGTTCATACTGTATTTCTAGCACTTTCATTAAATTATCTAGAAGATCATTATCTTTCATGAGTCCTACCTCATTTTTTAAATTAACTGATCTAGCAATTTTTTTTGCTTCCTCCACCTCACTAAATTTTTTATCCTCAAAATCAAATGTGTATGAGGTCAAATCTTTTTTTGTTTCAAGAGATAATGCGGCCATGATAGCTGAGTCACAACCTCCTGACATATGGATACCACCTTTAACATCAAAATTTGTATGTTCTATAAAAGAATTTTTAATTTTATCTCTTAGATTTCTTGTGACATCCTTAAAAGTAACAGAACTATTATCAAGATCTTCATTTACAAAATCTTTTAACTTGTAGTACTTTTTGATTTTTACTCCTGAGGGACTAAACTCTAAAAATGACGAGTGAGGGACTTTAAAAATATTCTTAAATGCTGTTTCGTCATTAGAATCGATTAACCCTAGAGAAAGTATTTTATTAATCTCTGAGAAATTTATAGATTTTTCTATGTCTGGAATCTGAAAAAGTCCTTTAATTTCAGAACAAAAGCTCAATTGATTGTTTTTGTTATTGTAATGATAATATAAAGGTTTAATACCAAATCTATCTCTGATTAAATAAGTTTTTTTTTCTTTGGTATCACAAATAAAAATAGAAAACATACCTTTTAATTTTTCAATAAAACTTATTCCGAATTTCCTATATAAAAACAATATAATCTCACCATCGCCCCCACTTTTAAATTTCTGGTCATAAAAATATTTTTCTTTTAAGCTTTTAAAATTGTAAATTTCACCGTTGTATATTATGGAAATTTTTCTCTCATTATCTAAAAATGGCTGATTAGAATTATTACTGAGATCTAATATTTTTAATCTGACTATACCAGAGGAACAAAATTCGTTACTCCAAACTGCTTGGTGGTCTGGCCCTCTATATTTAATGGAGTTGTTCATCTCATCTACTAAGCTGGGTAGTGGTTTATTTTTAAAGTTTATAATTCCTGATATTCCACACATAAAAAACACTTATAACATAGTATAAATATGTTGATATTTATCAATTAAGAGATTAATGTTCAACATTTGAACAATATACATACACTAAAAGGTTTTAAAAAGCAAAATTATGAAATTATCTTATTATAGTCTTTTTAAAAAATCGTACAAAATTAACTCAAAAGTAAGAAAAATAGGATCTACCTCTCTAACTGGACTATTTTTTAATAGATTATCAAATTTTTTTCTTCCATTTTTCATATACTTAAGCGTAAAAGCTAACAGTATTACTTATTTCAATTTCTTTTTATGCTTACTTTCATGCGTAATATTTTTAAATTTTAATCAGGAATACCTTTTTTTAAACTATTTTTGTTTTTTTATTTTTATGCTTTTTGATCATATTGATGGCGGACTGGCAAGATTTAATAATTATAAAACTTTTTGGGGAAAATTTATTGATGGTTTAGTTGATGCTTTATTTTTTTCCTTTTTTTATTTTTTCACACTAATTTTTTATTATAAATTATCTGGTGACTTTTTTATCCTAGTATATGGAATAATTGGAATAATAATTTTTTGTTTTGATATATTCCTTCTAGATAGATTTTCCGCAATTACAAGATGGTGCAATGAAGAAAATAAATTAACTAAACCTACATACATTAGAAAAAATAACTTACTCAAAGTGAATATAATTTTTCAAGATCTCAATTTTATATTAATTAGTTTAATATTTTTCTTTGGCTTAGATAGTCCGCATGTAATAAAAATTATTTATTCCTTTTTTACTCTTTTGATTTTGTCTGGAATAATTAATTATTTAGTCCACATTAAATATGCCCACAAAAATTTTAATTACAGGAAAAAATAATTATGATGATTAATGGAATCTTAGGTCATCCTCTTAAAAAACCAAGATCAATTAAGTTGTGGAAAAAATTTTTTAAAAAAAAAGGCATTAAAGCTAAAATGCTTGCTTTTGATATCAAACCAAAAAAAATAAATTCTTTTTTCAAAATGATAAAAAAAAATAAAAACTTTAGGGCAATGGCAGTAACTATGCCCTACAAAAAAAAAGTTATAAGATTTTTATCAAAACAAGACTCTTTTGCAAAAAACGCAAAAGCTGTAAATTTAATTGTCAAAAGGAAAAATTCTTTATTGGGTTATAATACTGATGTGTACGGAGCTTTAATGAGTATCAACAAAATCATAAGGAAGTATTCTTCTATCGCCATTATAGGAATGGGAGGTTCGGGACAGTCACTTTTTAATTTTTTTTTTCAAAGATTTCGACGTAAAAAATTCTATTTAATCTCAAGTAAATTTCGTTTTAAGGATAACAGGGTTTATATTTTCAAATCTCTAAATGAGGACATTTTAAGAAAGAAATTATTAATAGTAAATTGCACTCCTATAGGGAGTAATTTAAAAAGTACATTTGAAAATAGATCTCCTGTTAAATCACAACTTGTATCGAGGATTAATAAAAAAAGTTTTGTTTTTGATATTATTTATAGTCCTAAAAAAACTTTGTTATCACGAATTTGTAAAAAAAATAAAATTAAATATACAAATGGTTTAAAAATGAACACCCTACAAGCTGATAAAGCATTAAAAATTGCTTTTGGTAAAAACATATAAATTCGACATGGATGATAAAATTTTAATTTTTTTATTACCTAAAAAACTTTTACCAAAAGATTTACTTAGTTACGAATTTGAAAAATATAAGAAAGATTTGGGATGTAAAATTGAAATTCATATTATTTTAGATTTTTTGTATCCTAATCTTGTTAAATCATTCCAAAACGAGATTTACCATGAAGATCTTTTTAAATTTAAGAGTTTAAGAGAGTGGAAAGAAAGAGTCATAACCCTTAAAAAAGAATATGGAACTAAAAAAATTTTTATTTTCAACCTTACATTCATAGATAATATTGAAAGCTTTAAAGTAAGTTTTTTTATAAAAAAAAATAATTTTAAAAGTGTAAATTTTTCTCTAAATAATATTCCTAATATGCCATCCGATTATTTAAATTTAAGGGATTATTTTTATTCATTTTTAAAGTTTATTACCTCAACAAAAAAAATATCTATCTTATTTAATTACAAATTTTATTCTTATTTGAGTTACTTTTTAAAGATTAGTCCTGATTATCATTTAGTATTTGGGGACACCTCTAGCAAAAAAGCTTTACAAAGGAAAGGTATTAAAATTATTAACGGTAATAGTGAAGATTTCAATTTACATTTAAATACCATCAATCAAAAACCACAATTAGAGATTAAAGGTAATTACGCAATTTATTTGGAGTCCCCAACGCCATTCTATGAGGGTGATACTCCTATAATGGGTATCTCAAAAAGTGAGAGGGGAACACCAGAGAGTTGGTTTGACTCTTTGGACAATTATTTTTCATTTTTAGAGAAAAAATTCAATTTTAAAGTTTACATTGCTCCACATCCAAAACTCAGACATAAAAATAAATTTCCACCGCAATACAAAGGTAGAGAGATAATAAGCGATCCATTAAGTGTGGTATCAAGGAGAGCTAAGGTAATTATTAATCGTGACAGTACTGGAATTTCTTTTGCTGTAATTAATAAAATTCCTATATTATTTATTTATACCGATGAATTGTCGCAGAAAAAAAATACTTTTTTAAAAAGACAAAAATATTTTGCTAACCAACTTGGCATTGAGCCAATTAATATTGATGCACTTCAAGATGAACACAAAATAAATAATTCTTTTTATTGCGATTATGAAAAATATGAGTCTTATAAAAGAAAATATTTAACTTCAAGAGATGATCAGCTAAAAAATTTTGACTTAATTAAAAAAATAATTTTAAATTTACAATGATATTTAAAATACTAAATATATTATTTACATCTAAATTAAATTTTTTTCCTCCAAAAAAAAATAAGTATTTAATATTTGATTTGGAGTCAAAAAAAATTTTATCTAAAATATTTAAATTGAATAAATTTTCAATTTTGCATGTTCGAAAAGAACAAATAAATTTTTTTATATTATTAAAAACTTTTTTGAATTTTAAATTTAGTTATTTCGATTATATCATTAATTATATAAAATTCACGCAACCTAAACTGATTATTACTTCAATCGATAATAATATTGCATTTTATAAAATAAAATATGAATTAAATGTTTTAACAATTTTTTTTCAAAATGGTCAAAGACTTTCGCACAATGATATTTTTAGTATTCTGAGAAATAAAAATAAAAAAAAAATAACCCAAAATTTTTCTGTTGATTTAATGAACGTATTTGATCAAACAACTTCAAATAATTTTCTTAAAATCATCAAAGGTACGACTAATATATCAGGTTCTATTTTAAATAATGATCGAAAAATTTCTAAATTCAAAAAAAATAATAAAACATTATTATTTATATCTTTGTGGAGAGAAAAAAAAATAGAGCAAGATAAAACTGATTTATTACTAAAAATATTAAAAAATTTCTCAATCAAGAACAATTTAAAACTTATAATATTGGGAAAATATAAATTAGATTTAATTAAAGAGTCTTTTAGGGCCAATGAGGAAAAAATTTATTACTTCAATTTATTAGGAAATAAAATAAAATTTATATCTAATAACAGTAAAAGAGATACATACAAAATTTTAGATCAGTCAGATATTATTGTATCAACTGGTTCAACTTTAGGAATAGAGTCGCTTGCTAGACAAAACAAAACTATAATAATATCTCCATTTCCAAATATTTATCCGCTTAATAAAAACTATTTTACTTATTATAATGGCATGAGGAAGCAAGGACCATTTTGGTTCAATGGTTTTGATAAATATTCAATAGAAAAATTATTAAAAAAAGTTAAAAATCTTAAACAATCAAACTGGAAAAAAATTTCAAAGAATTTTCAAAATGAAATACCTAAATATGACCAAGGTAACAGAGACCTTAAAAAATCCCTAAAGTCATTTTTAGAGAAAAATGGTATAGAGGCCGCAAACAAATTACTAAAATAAAGTTCTATTGACTTGAATAAGAGTTTATAATACTGTTCAATAATTGAACATTACAAATCTACACTATGAACTTTAAAAGCAAAGCATCAACTTTAAAAAAAATTATTACAAAAAAAGCTATAATACCAAAAATTTTTTTTTTTAAAGTAGGAAAATTTAATAAAAATAAGAAAATAATTTTAAACAAAATCAAAAGAAAATTTTCAGGTAAAATAGCCATCAGGTCATCTGCTTTTGGCGAGGACAGTAAAACTCAATCTTTAGCCGGTAAATATAAAAGTTTTCTAAATATTGATCCGAAAAATATACACTTAGTAAATAAAAAAATAAATGAGGTTATAAATTCTTATGAAAATAATTCTAGAAAAAATGAAATTCTTATTCAAAAAATGGTAAATAATGTAAAAATGTCGGGTGTAGCCACATCTTGTGATAAAGACACTTTTGCTCCCTATTTTATAATAAATTATTCTTATAATCAGAATACTGATAGAGTTACTGCAGGAAAAAAAGATACTCAAAATTTCGTTTTTTATAAATATTCAAAAAAAAAACCAAAAAATAAAAAAATAAAAAAAATTATTACACTAATTCAAGATTTGGAAAAAAAAACAAAGGATAAGAGCTTTGAGATAGAGTTCATTATCGATAAAAATAATAGCTTATATCTTGTTCAAGTAAGACCATTAGTAAATTTGAAAAAATATAGAGTAGAAAAATATGACAAATTACTTCTTAAATTAAGTAAGAAAATACAAAAATTACAATCTCCTCATCATGATCTAGCAGGAGACACAACAGCTTTTGGTGTAATGCCAGATTGGAATCCTGCAGAAATGATTGGTATAAAGCCAAAACCATTAGCCTTAAGCCTTTATAAAAAACTTATTACTGATCAAATATGGTCTAAACAACGAAAAGATTACGGGTACAAAAATGTGAGCTCCAATTACCTTATGGCAAGCTTTTTTGGAACCCCTTATATTGATGTCAGAGTTGATTTTAACTCTTGGATACCAAAAAATTTAAATCAAGACATCGCTAAAAAATTAACAAATTTTTATATTACAAAATTTATTAAAAATAAAAGCTTACATGATAAAATAGAATTTGAGATCATATTTACTTGTTTTACAGCCTCATCAAAGAAAAAATTAAAAAAATTACTCAAACATTCTTTCACAAGGAGAGAAATTGATATTATTGAGAAGTCTTTAAAAGAAATAAATTTATTAACATTTAACAAATTTTCCCAAAATTTAAGATTAATTGATAAATTGAAATTGAAGCAGGAAAAAATAAAAAAATCAAATCTTTATCATATTGATAAAATTTACTGGTTGGTTGAAGATTGTAAAAGATTTGGCACTTTGCCGTTCGCAGGAATAGCCAGGAGCGCTTTTATAGCTAAAGACATTTTGTCGTCTTTTGTAGATCAGAAAATTATTTCGCACGAAGATTTTAGTAATTTCATGGGAAGCGTAACCACTGTGACATCTGATATTAGCAAAAGTCTCAACAAACTTGGGAAAAAGGAATTTTTAAAGAAATACGGTCACTTAAGACCTAATACTTATGATATTAACTCTAAAAATTATAGAACAGCATATAATCTATATTTTAAATCAATCTCTCAAAATAATTATATTAAAAAAAGGTTTAATTTTTCGACACGACAAAAAAAAATAATTAATAATTTTTTAAAAAATAGTAAAATTGATTTAAGTTTTAATCGCTTCATATCATTTTTAAAGGAAAGTATAAGAGAGAGAGAGTATGCAAAATTGGTTTTCACAAAAAGTATTGATATGATTTTTGAAAATCTGGAAATTTTCACAAAGAGACTTGGGTTAAGCAAAGAAGATGCTGCATTTATCGACATACATAATGTTTTGGATCTATACTATAATTTATCCATTCATGATTTGAAAAAAAAATTTAGATCAGAAGTGGATTCTAATCGTTCTGATTATGAGACTAATCTCAAACTTAAACTTCCAGAAACAATAACCTCTCCCAATGATGTATATTTTTATTATGAGCCTGAAAATAAAATAAATTTTGCAGGAAATAAAAAAACTTCAGGCGAGGTAATTTCAATTAGTAAAAAAATAAATTATAACCTCAAAGATAAAATAGTGCTTATTGAAAGTGCTGACCCTGGTTACGATTTTTTATTTTCAAGAAATATTCGAGGTTTAATTACCAAGTATGGAGGTGTTAATTCTCACATGTCTATAAGGTGTTCCGAACTAAATATACCAGCTGCTATAGGTGTAGGGGAAAAAAAGTATAATGAATTATTAAAATCAAAAATCATAAATTTAGATTGTATAACTAAAAAATTAGATATTTTAAAATGAATATAGGTATAGTGCCAAAAATAATTTCTGTTTATAAAGGGCAGCTCGAAATTTCGGTTGATTATAATCTTATTAAGTTTTTAAAAGCAGTTTTTAAAAAAACAAAAATATCTATCTTAAATCAAACTCTTATTAATCAAGATTTGGATCTAATTGTTTTACATGGTGGTAATGATCTTAAGAAATTATCTACAAAAAAAGAAGATGCTGAAAGAGAAAAATTTAATGAATATTTCTTCAAAGTTTCAAGAGTAAAAAACATTCCGATTTTGGGGATTTGTCTTGGAGCACAATTTATAGCACAGAAATTTAAAGGTAAAATTATAAAAAAAAGACAAGTTGGCGACCATAAAGTTTATTTTTCTAAAGACTCATTTATTAAAAATTTAAAAAAACCAAAAAAAGTTAATTCGTATCATAATTATTGTCTTGAAAAATTAAAAGGTAATTTTGAAAATTTGGCTTTTTGTGACTCAAATAATGTTGAGCTTTTTTTGAGTGTTAAAAAAAAAATCATGGGTATCATGTGGCATCCAGAAAGATATAAGCAATTTAAAAATTTTGATATCAAACTTATTAAAAAATTTTATGATTTTAGTAATAGTAGCAGCAGGAAGCGGTAAAAGATTAAGAAAAGAAATTCCTAAGTGTCTTAATGAGATTAATGGAATTGCTCTTATTGAGCACTTAAAACCTTTTATGAAAAAATTTAAGAAAGTAATAATTGTAACTGGATTTAAAGGCAAATTAATTAGACAGAAGCTTAAGAATGAAAAAAATATTTTTTTTGTTAAAAATAGTAAATTTAAAAAATCAAATATGGTTTTTAGTCTTTTCTGTGCAAAAAAATTAATTCCAAGGAATAATGACATAGTCATAAGTTATTCAGATATAATTTTTGATCCAAAAATTTACTCAACTTTAAAGAAATACGATTTTACATTTATGCCTCTCAAAACGAATTGGTTAAAAGTTTGGAAAAAAAGAATGCCAGTAAATAAAATTAGATCAGATGCAGAAAATTTAATAACAAAAAACGACAAAATAATTTCAATTGGAGGAAAAATTTTAAATACATATCCGAAATACCAGTTTATGGGACTAATGAAAATAAAATATAAAGAATTTATTTTTATGCATAAAATTTTTAAACTTATAAAAAAAATAAATATAGACTTTACTAACTTTATTAATCTACTAATAAAACAATTCTCCTTTGTCCTTTATTATAAAAAAACAAATGTAAGATGGTTTGAAATCGATACTTATCGAGATCTTAAAGTAATAAAAAAAAGAGGCTTAAAAAGTTTATGATGGTAATTTGGATAGTGGGAATGTCAGGATCTGGTAAATCGTATCTCGCAAAGAGATTAAAGAAAAAAATAACTATTTTGAGCAATAAAATTAAATGGATCGACGGGGATAAATTCAGAGAGAGATACTCTAAAGATTTAGGTTATAGCTTAAAAGATAGGAAAATTAATTCGAGAAGAATTCAAAAGCATTGTTTAAAATATTTTAAAAAGGGATACATTGTTATTTGCTCCATTTTATCGATTTTTCCATCTCATCAAAAAAAAAATGCTAAAATTTTTAAAAATAAATATTTTCAGATTTACATAAAAGCAAGTGTTGGAAAATTAAAAAAAAGAAATAATAAAAAAATTTACAGCAAAAAAAAACAAGTTGTAGGCAAAAATATTATATTTCCAAAGCCTTATAAATCAGACCTAGTAATAAAAAATAATTTTAATAAAACATTTTTAAAAAACTTGCGCCCAATCGTGAATAAAATTTATGAGAAAATATAAAAATTTTATTCGAAATTGCATAAAAAAAAATTATAAAGGTATAACCAGTTTTGATAAATCATTAATTAAAAATTTATTTTTATACAGAAAAGACTTTTTAGCAAAAATCAAAGATAAAACAAATGTAAAGAACTTCAAAAAAGATAAAACATATCAAAACTTAAAAAAGATATATTTTGAAAATAAACTAAATAAAAACCAAAAAAAAATCTTAATTTATTACAGAAAATTTGAGGTAAATACATCTTTAAAAAGGTTTTATGATAATAGATTTAAAAAAAAAACAAAATCAGAAACTAATTATTGCTCATATATTTATCTAGGTTTGTTATTATATAAATGTAAAAAATTAAACATATATCAAAAACTTAATTGTATTTTAAAAATCCTTGATAAAATTTGTTCAAATCCAAAAAACAATAAAGATTTAGACAAATTGGCCACAATGAAATTATTTAAACTTGAAAACTATTTAATTCAAAGGATAAAAAAATAATATGAAATTTTCGATTATAATATCAAACACTTCAAGGTCTTTATCTTATTTAAAAGGTCTCAAAAAAAATAATCTTACGCCAAATGAAATATTTCACATCGACAATGGATCTAATATAAAAATCTCGAAACAACTTAAAAAAGTTGGATTAACTTTCAACAAAGTTAAAATGAGATGTTTTAAATTGCCTTCCTTAAAAAAAAGAGTGGCAAAGAATATTCTAAAAAGTAAAACAAAAAATATTATTTACTCAGGTTATCCTGGTGAAATTATAAAAGATCAGATATTACTTAAGAATAAAAACATTATTCATTCTCATCCAGGCAAACTGCCTATGTTTAAAGGAAGTACGACAATATACTATTCTTTGTTAAAATCAGGGAAAATTTTTTGCTCAACTATTATTTTAGGAAAAAATTTGGACTCTGGAAGATTACTTTTTTTAAAAAAATATAAATTACCTAAAAATATTAAACTTATAGATGAAAGTTATGATAATTATATTAGAACTAATAATATTATTTATGTTATTAAGAATTTTAATAAAATTGGACCTAAAAAACAAAAAAGTAATAAGTTTTCACCCTATTATGTTGCGCACCCAATTTTAAGATCAATCGTTTTTAATAATTTTTAAAAATTTTTTTCAGTGCATAAATCAAGCCAATTGAGCTATTAGTACTGGTCAGCTACACACGTTACCGTGCTTCCACACCCAGCCTATCAACGTAGTGGTCTACTACGGCTCTATAGGAAGAACTAGTTTTGAGGTGAGTTTCCCGCTTAGATGCTTTCAGCGGTTATCTCTTCCATACTTAGCTACCCGGCACTGCAGCTGGCGCTACAACCGGTCCACCAGTGGTATGTTCATCCCGGTCCTCTCGTACTAGGGACAACTCCTCTCAATTCTTCTACACCCATGGCAGATAGGGACCGAACTGTCTCACGACGTTCTGAACCCAGCTCACGTACCACTTTAATTGGCGAACAGCCAAACCCTTGGGACCTGCTCCAGCCCCAGGATGTGATGAGCCGACATCGAGGTGCCAAACACCCTCGTCGATATGGACTCTTGGAGGGTATCAGCCTGTTATCCCCGGCGTACCTTTTATCCGTTGAGCGATGGCCCTTCCACTCAGAACCACCGGATCACTATGACCGTCTTTCGACTCTGCTTGACTTGTCAGTCTCGCAGTCAGGCAGGCTTATGCCATTGCACTCTACGAACGATTTCTGACCGTTCTGAGCCTACCTTCGCACGCCTCCGTTACTTTTTGGGAGGCGACCGCCCCAGTCAAACTACCCACCATACAGTGTCTTGCTGCCGGATTACGGCAAGCAGTTAGATATCAAGAATAATAAGAGAGGTATTTCACTGACGACTCCATGATAGCTGACGCTATCACTTCAAAGTCTCCCTCCTATGCTAAACATATCATTCCTAACACCAGTATAAAGTTGTAGTAAAGGTGCACGGGGTCTTTCCGTCTGACCACGGGAACTCCGCATCTTCACGGAGAATTCAATTTCACTGAGTTGATGTTGGAGACAGCGGAGAAATCGTTACGCCATTCATGCAGGTCGGAACTTACCCGACAAGGAATTTCGCTACCTTAGGACCGTTATAGTTACGGCCGCCGTTCACTGGGGCTTCAGAAGTGAGCTTGCACTCACCGCATTAACCTTCCAGCACCGGGCAGGCGTCAGACCCTATACATCCACTTACGTGTTAGCAGAGCCCTGTGTTTTTGATAAACAGTCGCTTCTCCCTGGCTTGTGCCACCTTGCATAAGTTGCCTTAAACAAGGTCTTCCTTATTCCGAAGTTACGGAAGCATTTTGCCGAGTTCCTTCAACATCATTCTCTCAAGCGCCTAATTATACTCTAATAATCCACCTGTGTCGGTTTCGGGTACGGTCTTATGATGGAGCTATTTCCTGGAACTTCTTCGCGGCAAGTTCAATCCATTAAGAACTTACAACTTACGAAATTCGTCACTTCCATCTGGTCAAGGAATATTAACCTTGTTCCCATCGTCTACGGCTCTCGCCCTCGACTTAGGGACCGACTAACCCTGCGCGGATTAACCTTGCGCAGGAACCCTTGGATTTTCGGCGACAGAGTTTTTCACTCTGTTTATCGTTACTCATGTCAGCATTCGCACTTCTGATACCTCCAGTGTCCTTCACAGGTACACCTTTACAGGCTTACAGAACGTTCCGCTACCGCGTGTAAATTCCGAAGAAAATACACACCCACAGATTCGGTACATGATTTGAGCCCCGTTACATCTTTGGCGCAGAAACTCTATTAGACCGGTGAGCTGTTACGCTATCTTTAAAGGATGGCTGCTTCTAAGCCAACCTCCCGGCTGTTAAGGAATCTCCACATCCTTTCACACTTAATCATGATTTAGGGACCTTATCTGGTGATCTGGGCTGTTCCCCTCTCGACCATGGACCTTAGCACCCACAGTCTGTCTGTTGAGGAAGTTTACTTGGCATTCGGAGTTTTATCAGGTTTGGTAAAGATTTCTCTCCCCTAGCCCGTTTAGTGCTCTACCTCCAAGTAAATGTTTATTCAACGCACTACCTAAATAGTTTTCGCGGAAAACCAGCTATCTACGAATTTGGTTGGCCTTTCACCCCTTACCACAAGTCATCCAAAGAC
>CACGLI010000007.1:0-12500 GCA_902573865.1 uncultured Pelagibacteraceae bacterium | reverse complement strand
AGATTCCCACATTATACTCACCCGTTTGCCACTCAGTATTGCTACTGCGTTCGACTTGCATGTATAAGGCGTGCCGCCAGCGTACGTTCTGAGCCATGATCAAACTCTCAAGTTTAATAACGGCGCACACTAGCTTTATAACTTTATGGTAAATAAAGTTATTTTCGTTAAAGTGTGTACGACAATTTCATAACTAACCTAACCGTCCACACTTCTCTTCTAAAATTTACTATGTAAAAAAGCTAAGATTTTTGCAAAATCTAAAACACACCTCTGGTAATGTAATCTTTACATTTCGTAGAGGCGAACCGTGGTTATATTACAAATCTGATATAAATCAAGTCGTATATTGGTCAAAAAACCCTTTAAATCGTGAGTTTTTAACCTATAGATTGAAATGTTAAAATAATTTTAATAGAAGGACTTATAGGTGATGAATTTGCATAAAATTTTCTCAAATTTAACTTTTTATAAAAAAACTACTAATCAATTAAAAGTTGATATCATCAATTTTAAATATTTTTTTATATCTATTTTATTTTTAATAGCTGTGTTTGTGATATTTACATTTTTTTCAGGAAAGCATCAAAATGATATCAGCTTATCTCATACTAGCTCAGGAAATATCCAAGAAAATGACACTTCTTTAAATGTACAAAATTTTCTTCTAAAAAAACTGAGAAGTCCTTACAACAATTTTAATTATCGTATTAAAAACAATGACTCAATCATAAATGTTCTTAGAGAGTTCGACATTGTTGATGAGGAAATTAAATTAATTATAAAAAAACTTAAAGAAAAAAAGCTTACCAGAATTTACCCGGGAAGAACTATTAAAATAGTCACAAAAAATAATTCTAATAATTTAAACACTCTTGTAAATTTAAAATATAAAATCAACAGTACTTTGAGTATTGAAGTAAGACGAGAAAAGGATAACTTCAGGGTATACGAAAACATACTTAAACTTTATAAAAAAGAAGTCGTTCTAAACAATAAAATTGAGAATAATTTGTATAGTGCTGCAGTCGAAGCTGGTATCGAACCTAATATCATAATCGAATTTGCCAGGATTTATGGTTTCGAAATTGATTTTCAAAGAGACTTACGGAAAGGGGATACTTTTGAAATTTATTACGAAAGATTTGAAGATGCTAAAGGTAGAGTTAGAGATACAGGTAAAATAATTTATGCTTCAATGAATGTTAATAATAGAGACATCTCACTTTACGCTTATGAAGAAAAAAATGAAATTGGTTACTATGATGTTAGTGGAAAAAGTATTGTCAAATCTTTAATGAAAACTCCGATAAACGGGGCACGATTATCTTCAGCTTTTGGAATGAGAAAACATCCAATTTTAGGATTTAATAGATTACACGCTGGAACAGATTTTGCTGCACCAGCAGGGACTCCGATCATGGCATCTGGTTCGGGTGTTGTAACAAGAGCAAGATGGTGTGGTGGAGGTGGTAATTGTGTAAAAATAAAACACAATTCTACATATGAAACAGTTTATGCTCATATGAAAAGTTTTGCTAAAGGCATTAGAGAAGGCAAGAGAGTAAGTCAAGGGCAAATTATAGGTTATGTTGGGTCAACTGGTTTATCGACTGGGCCACATCTTCATTATGAGGTTCATGTTAATAAAAAAAAAGTTAATTCCCAAAAGTTAAAACTTCCCTCAGGAAAAGTATTAAAAGGTGAAGCTAGAAAAGATTTTGAATTTAAAAGAATAAAAATTGATCTTAAATTGGCAGAACTAAAATCATAATTTTAAAAATTATTTATTTTTTTCGTCTGTTTGAACGCTTTTTTCTTGGGCATCAGCTTGTAATTTATTTCCTTCAGAATTTAATTTTGATAAAATTCTTGAGAAATGGTCAGCGTGCTGTAAATAATTCTGAACTAAAATAAGATCGCCAGAGCTTTGCGCATCTTTTGCGAGATGGTTGTATTTTTGAATTGCTTTCTCCACATTTGCCGGATTTGACATTGATCCGTTTTTGTTAAAGCTTCTATTATTATTAAAAGAGTTAATTTGAGGGTTGTGGTTTTGTCCACTGGCTCTTCTTCTAAATCCACTTTTATTTTGTCTAATTCTAAATACTCTTTTTCTATTGTTATTCATATTACTAAAAATTAAGTTCTGATAATATGCACCTAATATTATTTTTAAAATCTTTAATCAAATATTTTGTTCTAAAAAAATTATTTTTTAATATCTGTGAAACTTTAAAGTACTGACCATTACCGATTTCTAATGCTAATAAACCTTGAGATTTTAAAATATATCTGGATTTGTAGATAACTTTTTTAATTACGTCAAGACCATCCTTTCCTCCGTCTAGTGCTAATTTGGGCTCAAAATTTTTAACATCATCTGACAAATTCTTTATCTCATATGTTGGAATATAAGGTGGATTTGAAATTATTACATCAAAATGTTTTTTTGAGCAAAAATTTTGAATTGAATTATGTGCAAATTTTACCTTAAAAATACGGTCCTTTAATATTTTTTTTGCATTAATTTTGGCTATTTTTATTGCATTTTTTGAAATTTCTAGACCGACACCTCTAGCATTTGGCATACTTTTTAATAATGATAAAATCATACATCCAGAACCAGTGCCCACATCAAGTATATTTAGTTTTTTATTCTTATACATTCTCAATATTCCCTCAACTAACAATTCAGTCTCTGGCCGTGGTATTAGTGAATAAGAATTTACAAAAAAAGGTAAGTTAAAAAATTCTTTTCTTTTAATTATGTATGCTATTGGTTCCTTTTTTTTTCGTCTTTCTATCATTTGCTGATAATCTAAGGCTTGTTCATTCGAGACTTTTAAATTTTCTTTAGAAACTAATTCAAGTCTATCTTTACCGGCTATTGAAGAAAGGAGAACTTCAGAGTCCAGTCGTGAGGTTAGTATCCCGTTTTTTTTTAAGATTTGCTCACCAGTTTTTAAAAGTAAAGAACAATCTAGCATTAATTTAAATCCTTTAGTTTTTGATCCTGTTCTTTCAATCGTAAAGTTTCGTTCATTTCTTCGTGAATTTCGCCATTTAAAAATTCAGATAATTTGTGTAGAGTGAAATTTATTCTGTGGTCAGTAATTCTTCCCTGAGGAAAATTATAGGTTCTAATTCTTTCCGATCTATCTCCAGTTCCAATTTGATTTTTTCTATCCTCCGATCTTTGCAAATCCTTTTTTCTTTTTTCACTCTCATAAACTCTAGCCCTTAATATTTTAAGAGCTTTTGCTTTATTTTTATGTTGAGATTTTTCATCTTGTTGACTCACTACGATTCCGGAAGGAATATGAGTTATTCTAACAGCACTATCCGTTGTGTTTACTGACTGCCCTCCTGGTCCCCCAGATCTAAAAACATCTATTCTAAGATCTGTTTCTTTTATTTCAATATCTATCTCTTCGACTTCAGGTAAGACAGCTACTGTTGCTGCTGAAGTATGTACTCTTCCTTGAGTTTCTGTATCAGGTACTCTCTGAACCCTGTGGACTCCTGACTCGTATTTTAAATATGAATAAATATCATTTCCAATCACATTGAAAATTACTTCCTTAAATCCACCGGCATCACTTTTTGAAACACTAATTATTTCAATCTTCCATCTTTTTTTAGCGCACACTTTCTCGTACATTTTAAATAAGTCTGAGCAGAAAATGGTTGCCTCCAAGCCACCAGTACCAGCTCTAATCTCAACGATAGCATTTTTCTTATCATCTTCATCTTTTGGCAATAAATAGACTTTTAATTTATTTTCATACTGATTTTTTTTCTTATTTAAATCTAAAAGTTCTTTTTTAGCCTCGGATAAAATTTCTTTATCGGTGTTAGTATCGTTAATAATGTTTTCAAGGTCTTTCTTTTCAAGCTCATAATTTAAGAATTTTTTTGCGTAAGGCACAATCTCGTTCAAATCTGAATATTCTTTTGATTTGGATTTAAAATCTTTTGAGTTAATCGACCCAGAAGAAAGTTCGATCTCAATATCTTTATGTTTTTCAATCAAAGATTGTACCTTGTCTTTGGGGATCATTTTAAATTTCTTTTTCTTTAACCTTTTTTTCTACAAGCTCAACTACTTTATCTATAATTTCATTACTTGGTATTTTCGCATGCGGTAAGCCTGAAATATACAGTAAGTTACTATCATTCCCTCCACCAGTTAATCCGATTTCAGTTTGTGCAGCTTCTCCTGGACCATTTACTACACAACCAATAATAGACAGTTTGATTGGAGTTTTAATATGAGATAATTTTCTTTCTAAAATCTCAACAGTTTCTATAACTGGGAAAGCTTGTCTAGCGCATGATGGACAAGAAATAATTTGAACACCTCTAGAGCGTAAATTTAATGATTTTAAAATATCAAAACCTGCTTTAATTTCTTTAGTTGGGTCAGCTGAAAGTGAAACGCGTATAGTATCACCAATTCCTTTCATAAGTAAGTGACCAATACCTATTGAAGATTTTATACTACCGCTCATTAATGATCCTGACTCGGTTATGCCTAAATGTAATGGATAATCACATAGCTCTGATAATTGCTCATAAGCTTTGATTGAAAGCAAAACATCAGAGGATTTGACGCTTAGTTTAAAATTATAAAAATCATTATCTTCAAATAACTTCACATTGTACATCGCACTTTCTACTAAAGCCTCGGGGCAAGGCTCTTTATATTTTTCTAATATTGACTTATCTAGTGATCCCGCGTTAACTCCAATTCTTATTGAACAGTTGAAATCTTTTGCCGCTTTAATTACTTCTATTACTCTGTCTTTTGATCCGATATTTCCCGGGTTAATTCTTAAACATGCAGCTCCATTTTTAGCAGACTCAATAGCTCTTAAGTAGTGAAAGTGAACATCAGAAACTATTGGAACTTTTACATTTTTAGTAATTTCTCTCAAAGCTCTAGTGGAGTCAGCATCTGGGCATGAAACTCTTACAATATCTGCTCCCTCGGTCTCTAATTCGTTTATCTGATTAATTGTAGCTTTAATCTCTGTTGTATTAGTATTTGTCATTGATTGAACTGAAATAACTGAGTCGCCACCAACAGTAACCTTACCCACTTTTATTTTTCGAGTTTTTCTTCTTGATATATTTCTGTGTGGTCTTAATTCCATTTCAATCAAGTTTAAATGTTTTATGAAGTTTTTTTATAGCTTTTAAAGTATAGTCTTCATTTATTATAAGAGATATTTTTATTTCTGAAGTAGATATGGCCAAAATATTAATCTCTTCCTCTGCTAAAGCTCTAAACATCTCATAAGTAACTCCTGGTGTAGTTATCATTCCGGCGCCAACGGCAGAAATTTTGGAGACTTTATCATTATGACCAAGGCTTTTGTAAGTTATCTTTTTATTATTTTTAATAATTTCTAATGATTTTGATAGATCATTCCTTTTTATTGTAAATGTTAAGTCAGTTTTTTTTCCATCTGATGAAACATTTTGTATAACCATATCAATATTAATTTGGTGATTACCTAATGGTTCAAAAATTTCTGCAGCTACACCAGGTTTATCTTCAACACCCTGCAAGGTGATTTTGGCCTCATCTTTTGAATATGCTACTCCTGTAACAACTTTTGAGTAATCTATATTTTCATCAGAGAAAATTTTAGTACCTTCTCTATCTGTAAATGTAGATTTGACATGTAATGGGATTTTATACATCATTGCAGTTTGAACTGCTGATGGTTGCATTACTTTCGCTCCCAAAGATGAAAGTTCGAGCATCTCTTCATAAGAGATTTTATCTATTTTTTTTGCCACTGGTATTTTATTTGGATCAGAAGAAAAAACTCCATCAACATCGGTATAAATTTCACAACTATCAGTATTAAATATTTTCGCGATAGCTACAGCTGTGGCATCAGATCCTCCACGACCAATTGTTTTTAAATCATTAATTTCTGAAATACCTTGAAATCCTGGTACTACTGCTACACCACCTGATTTTAAGTATTCATTAATTTTTTCTGTTCCAATATTTATAATTCTTGAGTTGGTTGGCTCTCCTTTTGTGAAGATTGGTATTTGCCAACTCAACCACGATTTAGCTTTTATACCCAAATTATTTAAAGCGCCTGTCATTAGCGCTATAGTTTCCATTTCACCAGAAGATAGCAAAATATCTAATTCTCTCTTATCAAAATTTTTTGATATTACATTAGATTTTTTTAATAAATCATTTGTTCTGCCGGCCATAGCCGAGACTACAACAATAAGGCTATTTCCATTATTAAACTCTTTTTGTACTATTTTGGCTGCATGTTGGATTCTTTCAATAGATCCAATTGATGTACCGCCAAATTTTAAAATTTTTTTTGTCATATTGTTTTTTTTAAATAATCTAATAAATTGTCATTTATCTAAAAGAAATGACTACAATAAATAAAAAAGAAATTCAAAAGTTTTCAAATCTAGCTGATGAATGGTGGGATGTAAATGGAAAATTCAAACCACTGCACATATTTAACCCAGTAAGATTAGATTATATTACCGAGAAAATTAGAGCGCATTTTAATTTTAAAAAGGGAAGTGCCTTAAGTTTGAATGAAATTAAAATATTAGATATAGGGTGTGGGGGTGGATTAGTTTCTGAGCCTATGTGTAGATTAGGTGCCAATGTAACTGGCATAGATGCGTCAGAAAAAAATATTAAAATTGCTCAGCTTCATGCAAAAAAAAATAAATTGAAAATAAAATATTTGAATACTTCACCAGAAAATTTTCCCAATAAAGATAAATTTGATGTTATTTTAAATCTTGAAATAGTTGAACATGTCGAAAACTTGGACCTGTACATTGAAGCTTGTTCTAAGCTTCTGAAACCAAATGGGCTTATGTTCACCGCAACACTAAATAGAACTTTTGAGTCTTACATTAAAGCTATTGTTGGAGCAGAATATGTAATGCGCTGGTTACCTATAGGTACTCATGATTGGAATAAATTTATTAAACCAGATGAACTTAAAAAAAAATTAGAAAAATATAATTTTTCAATTTTTGATACAGAGGGTGTTGTATATAATATTTTCTTGAGAAAATGGAAGAGATCTAATGATTGTGCTGTAAACTATATTGTGACATCAATAAAAGATTAGTTCTCTTTTTCAATCCATGGAATACTCATAAGCTCAATACCTTCATCACTTAGCTCTTCTCTTTCTTCCGGGGTAGTTGTGCCATAAATATTTTTTTTGCTTGACGCATCATAATAAATTTCTCTTACTTGCGACGCAAACTTGTCTCCCACAAATTCAAAATTGTTTTCAACAAATTTTTTCAATTTTTTAAGTCCTTCTTTTTTTATTCGTAAATCATCTATTGAGATAAAATCAGGTTTAGTTTCTTTTTGATTAACAACTCTTGGAGACATTATTGATTTAATTACTCTCTTTGAATTGCAATAAATACATTCTAAAAGATTATTTTTTTTTAGTTTTTCAAATTCATTTGAGTCTGAAAACCAGCTTTCAAATTCATGTTTGTTTGCACACCTTAAATTATATTTGATCATAGTACTTATTTAGTCATTAAATATGTTTAATCAAGATGGATTTCTGTAGTCAGCATTTATGTCAATATAATCGTGAGTAAAATCACAAGTGTAGCATTCGAACTCACTATCTCCCTGGTTAATAGCAACTTCAATCAAAATAGAGTCCCATTTCATATATTCCTTTAACTTTTGCTCATCGTAATTTTCTGAAACTTTGCCTTTGTTTGTAACTTCAAATTCTCCAAATTTTATTGAAAGTTTATTTTTATCAACTTGTTCACCCGACTTTCCAATTCCCATTACTACTCTTCCCCAATTTGGATCTTCGCCTGCTATAGCTGTTTTAACTAGCGGAGAGTTAGCTATAGAAAAAGCAATTTTTTTTGCACTCATTAAAGATTTAGCATTTTTTATTTTAATTGTTATAAATTTTTTAGCACCTTCACCATCAACTACAACTTGTTTAGCTAAATTGCTGCAAATTTTTTTAAGAGCTAATTCAAATTTTTGTATAATGGGATCATCTAAGCTTCTATTTTGACCTATTTTAATTTTTCTTGTTGAAAAAATTGCAACCATGTCATTTGTAGATTTATCACTATCAACGGTTATGGCATTAAAAGTATTTGCGACAGCTCTTTTGAGTAAAGATTTCAAAATATTTGAAGATAAATCAGCATCTGTAAAAATGTAAGACAGCATAGTTGCTAAATTTGGAGCTATCATGCCTGAACCTTTTGCTATTCCGGCAATTTTTAAAATTTTATTTCCTACCACTATTTCTTCATAAGCTAATTTTGGTTTAGTGTCTGTAGTCATTATAGCTGAAGCAGTTTTAATCCAAATCAATTTATTGTGATCATCTCTCAGTTTATCTACTAAGCTCTGCAAACTCGATACAATTTTTTCTGTAGGAAACTTCTCACCAATAACTCCGGTTGAAGCAAATAATAAATCCTTAATTTTTACGGTTTCAGATACTCCCTCATCTGACTTTGACTCTCTTATTGTAAGGATTCTTGACAAATTTTTAGCTAGCACATCAATACTTTCCAAACCATTATCCCCTGTAAATGTATTTGCATTTTTTGTATTTACTAAAAGGCCCTTTGTAAAAGATTTATTTGATTTTTTATTCCATTCTATAGTTTGAGAAGTAATGCTATTTGTTGTGTATAATGCAGCGTAATTGGCACCTTCTTTAAAATAAAATAAAGCAATATCATCTCTTCCGTTTTTGTACAAATCTGCTGAGTAAGAGGATATTTCAAGACCATCTATAGGTTTAAGTTCTTGAAACTCACCCATTTTAGAGATTTTTGGTTTTGTATTTAGAAAGTTTTTTAAATTTATTGTCATATATCTATTTTAAATAAAATATAAATAATTATATTGATTTAATATGAACTTATTTACAAGAGCTCTTAGTAAAATATTTAAAAGCAGTAATCAACAAGAATTGAATAGAATTAAACCTATCATAGCAAAAATTAATGAATTTGATGCTAAGTTCGCAAATATTTCAGATGCAAAAATAAAAGAGATAGCTAATTCTTTAAAACTACAAGCAAAAAAAGGCAAAAATCTTGAAGCCATACTTCCAGAAAGTTTTGCTCTTGTTAGAGAGGCTTCCAAAAGAGCTATAGGAGAAAAACATTATGATGTTCAATTAGCTGGCGGGATTATACTTCATGAAGGAAAAATCGCAGAAATGAAAACTGGAGAAGGAAAAACATTAGTAGCTACTCTTCCTGCATTTTTAAATTCTCTTTCTGGAAAAGGAGTGCATATAGTCACTGTAAATGATTATTTAGCAAAAAGAGACTCAGAATGGATGGGAAAAATTTTTCAGCAATTAGGGGTTTCAACCGGATGTGTGGTTTCCAACCTCGAAGATTACGAACGAAAGAAAAACTATGATTGTGAAATTACCTACGGCACAAATAATGAATTTGGTTTTGATTATTTAAGAGATAACATGAAGTATGATCTAAAAGATATGGTTCAGAGAGATCATCATTTTTGCATTGTGGACGAAGTGGATAGCATTCTTATTGATGAGTCACGAACGCCTCTAGTAATTTCAGGTAGAGTTGAGGATAAAAGTGAACTCTATACCGTTGCTAATGAATTCATGGCAAAACTTCAAAAGAGTGATTATGAATTAGATGAAAAAAATAGAAATGCAATTTTGACTGATAAAGGAGTAGATAAAATAGAGAAACTTTCAAGACTTAAGGGCGTACTTAGAAATAATAATTTTTATGATCCACAAAACTTAGGTTTGGTACACCATGTTAATCAAGCATTAAAAGCTAATTTGTTATTTCATAAAGATAAAGATTATATAGTGAGGGATAAAAAAGTTGGTATCATTGATGAATTCACTGGAAGAGTATTAGAGGGAAGACGCTTTTCAGATGGGCTACACCAAGCAATTGAAGCAAAAGAAATGCTCGAAGTTCAGGAAGAAAATCAAACTTTAGCATCTATAACTTATCAAAACTATTTTAGACTATATGAAAAGTTATCAGGAATGACTGGAACAGCTCTAACAGAAGCTGAGGAATTTTTTGATATTTACAAATTAAATGTTACATCGATACCTACAAATCAAAAAATGATCCGAAAGGATTTTAATGATCTCATATATCGTTCTGAAGAAGAAAAATACCATGCCATATTAAAAAAAATTGAGCAGTGTAAATCTACTGCTCAACCAGTTCTTGTAGGGACTACAAGTATTGAAAAATCAGAAAAAATTTCAAACATGCTAAATGATAAAAATATTACACATAATGTTTTGAATGCAAAACACCATGAGAATGAAGCAAAAATAATTGCAGAGGCAGGAAAACCAGGGACAATAACAATTGCTACGAATATGGCTGGCCGTGGTACCGATATTAAACTTGGAGGAAACAAAAATTATAAGGATGAAAATATTAAAATAGATATCGATTTAATAAAAAAAAATGAAAAAAAAGTAAAAGATTTAGGTGGTCTCTTTATTCTTGGAACTGAAAGACATGAAAGTCGAAGAATCGATAATCAGTTACGTGGACGAGCAGGTAGACAGGGAGATCCTGGAAGTACTGTTTTTTATATAAGCTTGAAAGATGAACTAATGAGGATTTTCGGTGGCGATCAAATTGAAGGCATGCTAAAGAAATTAGGTTTAAAAAACAATGAGTCTATTGACCATCCATGGATAAATAAAGCAATAGAGAGAGCTCAAAAGAGAGTTGAAGGTAGGAATTTTGACATTAGAAAAACATTGATCAAATTTGATGATGTTATGAATGACCAAAGACAGGTGATATTTGGGCAAAGACTCAAGATATTAAAGAGTGCTGAAATTTCAGACATTTTGGAAACATTTTTTGAAGAGGTAAAATTAAAACTTACTCTTTTAAAAGAAACTTATGATAAGTCAAATGATCAAAAAATTATTCAATCTGGTATTAAAGAGTTAACAGGCAATATATTCACAGATATAGAGATTATATCTTTAATAAATAATGATAAAGACAAGTATTTAAAGAGTTTTGAAAAATTATTCAAAGAGAAACGAAATACAAGAGTAGAAAAAATTGGGTTAGATCAAAATAAAGAAATTGAAAAAAAACTTTTATTACAAATTATAGATTTTTCTTGGAGATCTCATATACAATATTTGGAACAGTTAAGACAAGTAATTGGACTAAGAAGTTATGGACAGAAAGATCCACTATCAGAATTTAAAAAAGAAGCTTTTAGTCTATTTGAAATTTTACTTGAGAAAATAAAAATTGACATAATTAAATATCTTTTTAATTTAAATATAGTTATTCAAGAAAAACAAGCTGAAGACTCTAAAGAGGAAATTGTACCTACAGAAAAAAAGGTTGGAAGAAATGAAAAATGTCCTTGTGGCTCAGGAAAAAAATTTAAGCACTGTTGTGGAAATATTTAATTATTTGATCTTCTTAAATGCGTTTAAAGCTTCATTTCTTGCTGTCTCATGGCTAACTATAGGTGATGGATAATCTTTTCCAATTTTAAAATTTAAATCGTAATTAAATTCCCAGGGCTTATGAATAAATTTATTTGGTATATTTTTAATTTCCGGCACCCATTTTCTTACATATTTTCCATCTTTATCAAATTTTTCTCCCTGCAGAATAGGATTAAAAATTCTAAAATATGGAGCAGCATCTGCACCACAACCGGCTACCCATTGCCAACCAGCAACATTATTAGCTTCGCTATAATCAAGTAAACAGTTTCTAAAATACATTTCACCATCTTTCCAATTTATCAAAAGATGTTTCACTAGAAATGAACCTACAATCATTCTAACTCTATTATGCATCCAACCAGTATGTTGTAACTCTCTCATGCCAGCATCTACAATTGGATACCCGGTTAAACCATTTTTCCAAGCATATAAAAATTTAGAATTTTTTCTCCAAGGAAATTTATCGAATTTTTTTGAATAATTTTCTTTTAGCATATGGGGAAAATAATTTATTAATGAATGATTAAACTCACGCCATCCAATCTCAGCTAAAAATTTATTTATTCCTTTATTTTTTATTTTTATACATTCATCCCAAATAGTTTCCACATGTATATGACCGTGTTTTATATATGGAGAAAGTTTTGATGTACCTATCTGACTTGGAAAATTTCTATTTTCCGAATAGTTAGCTATCCTATCTTTAATAAATTTTTTAAGTTCTTTGATGGCTTCATCTTCACTTGGAGTCCAATATTTTTCGAATTTTTTGAACCAATTTTTTTGAGGTAAAATTTCTTTCTCATTAATTGTGCTTTTAAAATAAGAAATTGCTTTTTTACACTTGAAGATTTTTTTTTGATTGCTAGGCACCTTTTCAATAAAATATTTTTCTGCATTCCTCCAATAAGGAGTAAAAACTTTAAATGGAGTACCGTCCCCTTTTTTTACTTCATC
>CACGLI010000006.1 GCA_902573865.1 uncultured Pelagibacteraceae bacterium | reverse complement strand
TAGCGACAATATCTTAAAGGTTTTAGATAACTACTCAAAAAATCTTGATGAAATTAAAAATGCTATTAAAAATAAAGATAGCAAAAAACTCCTTGAAATCTTTGCTTCAACCAAAAAAGTTAGAAAAGAAATTATTGAAGCAGGGCAGGATACTGAAAAACCAGACTTTGGTAGAAAATAACTAATAATATTTTTTTATTTCATTATAAATCTTATTTTCAATTTCTTTGGTAAATTCATCTTTTTCTTTTCCAGGCATTATTGGTTCTAAAAATGAAATATGCATATCTCCTGAATACTTCATAAAACTATTTTTTGGCCAAACTTTTCCTGTATTTAATGCAACTGGTATACATGGCAAATTTAGTGCATTGTATATTCTACCAACACCTTTTTTGAAAGGCGGGTGCTCATCTAGTTTGACCCGGGTGCCTTGAGGAAATATTAGAAGAGGTCTTTTATTTTCCTCTAACTTTTCTTTTATTTTATCAAAAAAACTTAAATTTTCTTTAGTCGTTGTCTCTCTTATAATCGCTATCGCGCCGATTTTTCTAAGATACCAACCAAATAAAGGAATATTCATAAGCTCTTTTTTTAAAATAAAAATTGGACCATCTAGAGGAATTTGCAAAGCAAAAGTTTCAAACATTGACTGGTGTGCAGAGGCAACAAAAAAACGATCAACCTTTTTTAAGTTTTCTTCTCCATGAAAAATTACCTTGGTATTTAATACAAGTTTTAAAATGAAGACAATGTATTTTGCAGACATCCTTCCAAAAAAAATTGTAAATTTATCAGGAAGAATTAAGGTAGGTATTGCTAAAATAAAAATTAAAACAAGCCCACAATAAAGAAAAATATTAAAAATTAAAGATTTGATAAACTGCATTAAGAATTAATCAATTTAAGTATATTTTGTTTTTTTCTAATATATCTATATTTATTTTTATTGATTAAAATTTCAGCGATTAAAGGTCTTGTATTATAATTAGAAGACAAAGAAGAACCGTAAGCACCTACATTTGTAATTGCGATATAGTCGTTCTCGTTTAATTTTTGATATTTTTTATAAACTCCAAATTTACATGTACTTTCACAAATAGGACCAACAAATTCTATTGCTCCTGTCATTCTTGATGAAGTTTTAGATATAGGAATGATTTTATGAAATGCATCATATAAAGCTGGTCGCATAAAATCGTTCATTCCAGCATCTAAAATTATAAAGCTTTTTTTACTTCCTCTTTTGATAAATTGAACTTTACTTATAAGTATTCCAGCATTCCCAATAATAGACCGTCCCGGTTCAAAAATAATTTTACAATTTATTTTTTTTGCAAATTTTTCTACCAATTTAGAATAATTAGTAAGATTTAAGGTTTTGTCTTTTCCGCTATAGTCAATACCAAAACCTCCACCAAAATCTACAAAATTAAGATTTAATTTCAATTCCATTATTAATTTTTGCATAACACCTAGCGTCCTTTTAAAAGGTGTTTCACTTAAAATCTGACTACCAATGTGTACGCTTAAGGCATTCAACCTTATGTTTTTTAAAGAATTAATTTTTTTCAAAAAAGATTTGAAAGATTTGATTGATAATCCAAATTTATTTTCTGCTTTTCCAGTTGATATCTTTTTATGCGTTTTTGCATCAATATTTGGATTTAACCTAAATCCAATAGACACATGTTTTTTTAATCTTTTTCCGATATTATTGACTAATAGTGCTTCACTTTCAGACTCACAATTAATTAATAAAATATTTTTATTTATTGCAACTTTTAATTCTTCCTCTGTTTTTCCCACACCAGAGAAAACAATTTTTTTTGGTTTTATGCCCGCCTTAAGAGCTTTTAATAATTCACCGCCTGATACAACATCCACGCCTGCTCCTAATTTACTTAAAACTTTAAGTATTTGAACATTGCTATTAGATTTAGCAGCAAAGCAGATTAAAGGATCAGTTTTTTTGAAAATATTTTTAAATTTTATAAAATTATAAATAATCTGGTTTTCAGAATAGATATAAAAGGGAGATTTATTTTTCCTCAAAAAATTTTTTAAAGAAATTTTTTCTAAAAATAGATTTTTACCTACATATCTTAAACTTTGCATATAATTATATAGTTATTTGTATTTGTGTGGGTTTTCCACTATATTTAGGTTCTGACTTTTTCCCGCAGCCGGAGATAATCAAAACTAAAATAGATATAGAAGCTAATATTTTCATTTTGTCTCCTTTTTATATTTTTTAATCATCATTTTTACATTAGCTTCTGCAGTTCCACCATATGATTTTTTGGAATTCACGGAGTTTTTTAAATCAAAAATTTTTAAGACATCTCTGTCCAAATTTTTGTTAATTTTTTTTAATTCCTGTAATGACAGTTCATTCAAAGCAACACCTTTTTTCTCTGCCAGACCCACTAGCTTTGCTGACAATGAGTGAGATTCTCTGAATGATAAATTTTTTTCTTTAACTAGATAATCTGCAAAATCTGTTGCTGTTGTGAACCCTTGATTCGCCATTACTAACATTTGAGATTTATTTGGTTTTACAGAATTTATTAGCTCAATACCTAAAGTCAGAGAGTCGTTTAAAGTATCAAATCCATTGAAGACTAATTCTTTGTCATCTTGTAAATCTTTGAAGTAAGACATTGGAAGGCCTTTCATGATAGTTAGCATTGAATTCAAATATCCATAATTTAGTCCAACTCTACCTCTAATAATTTCTGCAGGATCAGGATTTTTTTTTTGTGGCATAATAGAAGAACCAGTCAGCATATTATCTTCGAAGGATATGAAATTAAAGGCATCAGAATTATAGATAACAAAATCTTCAGCTAATCTTGATAAATGCATTGCACTTAAAGCAGATGCATATAAAAAATCTATAGCAAAATCTCTATCCGAAACCGAGTCAATTGAATTGTCAGTTGGTTTTTTGAAACCAAGTTTTGTTGCAGTATATTTTCTATCTATTTTATATGAGGTGCCTGAAAGCGCAGCAGATCCAAGAGGACATTCATTTAAAAGATCAATATTATTTTCAAATCTTTGTTTATCTCTTTTGAACATTTCATAGTACGATAGAAGATAATGAGCAAACGAAACAGGTTGAGCATTCTTTAAATGCGTCAAGCCTGGCATTATAGTTCCTGTATTTTTTTCAGCTTTTTTTATTATACTTTTCATTAATAATATAATTTTTTTATTTAAGCTTTTTGAAGCTTGTTTAACCCAAAGCTTAAAATCTGTTACAACTTGATCATTTCTAGATCTAGCTGTATGCAAATATCCTGCTGCAGGTCCTATAATTTCAAATAATTTTTTTTCTATATTTAAGTGAATGTCTTCATATTTTTCTTGAAAATTAAAATTATCTTTATCAATTTGAATTTTAATTTTTTTAAGACCATTAATAATTTTATTTCCAATAGAACTATTGATTATTTTTTGTTTCATGAGCATTTTAGCGTGAATAATAGACGCAGCTATGTCTTGCTCATAAAGTCTTTTATCGACATTAATGGATGAGCCAATTTTTTGAAGAGATATCGAAGTCTCTCCTTTAAATCTATTTGACCAAACAGTTTTATTTTTCATTTCACTATGTTATTTTTAATTTAAATTAATATGAAAATTAGTAAATCTTTTAAAACTTATATTCACACCCTAATTGTGATTTTCTTTATAGGTAATGTTAAAGCGGTAACAAATCTTAATAAAAATATAATTTTTTACGATAATCCCAAACCCATTGAAAATCTAAAATTTAAAGATTTTAATCTTCAAGATGTCGACTTAAGCGAAAATAAAGGCAAGATCATGATTTTAAATTTTTGGGCTACATGGTGTGCTCCATGTAAAAAGGAAATGCCCTCCCTTAGCCGACTGGCAAAGGATATGCCTGAACTGAAGATTTTTGCAATTAATATGGAGAAACCCAATCAAACCAAAGCAAAAAAATTTTTTGATGATCTAAATATTGATAATCTAGACATCTATTTTGACCCCAAATTCAATTTAGCAAAAAAATTTAAAATGAGAGGTCTGCCAACTACAATATTAATTGACAAGAATGGTAATGAATTTGCCAGAATAATTGGAGAAATTGATTTTGACACTAAAGATTTCAAAAAAATAATTAGAAAAAATTCTTAATCTTTAAAAAAGTACGCGATAACAACAAGAACAATTATTGCTATAAACTGCAAAAGAACTCTTAATTGCATTAATTTATTGGAATATTTTTTACTGGTGTTCCCACCTTTAAATAAAGTATAAATACCCATAATTAGAACTATGGCTACAGCTCCCAATAAAGTAAATCCTATTAAATTGAAAAAAAATTCTGACATAACAAAACAAACTTTATTAACATGACGTACACACTAAACACAACAATTATAAATCCAAAATCAAGTCAAAAACCTAAAAACGCTGTAATACTTTGCCACGGCTATGGAGGAGATGGAAAGGATATTTCAATTTTAGCCAATTACTGGAAAAATTATTTACCCGAAACTATTTTTATTTGTCCGGATGCACCGGAGAAATGTGCGGTAAGTGCAACAGGATTTCAGTGGTTTGATCTAATGGACCAAACTAAAGATGAAATTTTAACGAAATCTTTGGTAGCTGAAATTAAACTAAATAAGTTAATTGATGAAGTAAAAGACAATCTAAATTTGAAATCAAATAATATTATACTAGGAGGATTTAGCCAAGGGTGCATGATATCCATTCAAACTGGGTTAAAAAGAACTGATAAAATAAAAGCAATAATTGGATATTCTGGGAGAATTATAAGCACAGATCATCTCTCAAGAAATATTAACTCAAGACCCGAGGTTATTTTGATGCATGGCGATAAAGATGAGGTGGTACCAATCGAATCTTTTCTTGAGGCTAAAGAATTTTTTTTTAAAAATAATTATTCAATAGAGGCAAAAATATTCAAGAATTGTGAACATAGAATTCCTCAAGAGGGATCAAGTTTAGGTTTGGAATTTATAAAAAAAAACTTATATTAATTAAACTTATTTTAAGACAAATTAATAACTTGATTAAATTTTTACTTTCAGATAGCTTTTAACAATGATTATATCTGCGAACAAACAAGTTCCATTAGAGAAGTGTCCTGCATTAGTTTTAAATGCTGATTTTAGACCGTTAAGCTATTATCCTTTATCACTTTGGTGCTGGCAAGATGCAGTCAAGTCAGTTTTTTTAAACAGAGTAAGTATTGTATCAAACTATAAGAGAAAAATAAGAAGTCCTTCATTTGAAATGAATTTGCCTAGCGTTATCGCACTAAAAAATTTTATCAAGCCGTCCGAAAACCCAAACTTTACAAGATTTAATGTTTTTCTAAGAGATAAATTTACTTGTCAGTACTGTGGTGACAAAAAAGATTTAACCTTTGATCATTTGCTACCAAAATCGAAAGGTGGAGTTACAGACTGGGAAAATGTTGTTACAGCTTGTTCTACATGTAATGTTAAAAAGGGTGGAAAACTATTCGAAAATAGTGGAATGAAACTGTTTAATAAACCTTTTATTCCGACAGTTGATGATTTACATAAAAATGGGAGAAACTTTCCTCCCAACTTTCTTCATGAAAGTTGGATGGATTATCTATACTGGGATATAGAGTTAGAACCTTAATTAAATTTTTTCAGAAATAGTAATTGCAATTCTTGACGAAGTTTTAATTATTTTGTCTAATAAACCATAGGGCCCTTTTTTGGTTGCTCCAGAGTCATATGCAATATTTTTATGCTCTATTTCATCTGCCCTAAATTTTTCTATTTTCTTTTTTAGTTCTTTTTCATCGTCTTTTAACTTAAAGGTTTGGTTTTTGTAATGCTCGTCAATTACTTCCTCAACCGAAGCAGTACAAAGCATTGCAGCTTTTTCTCCAAGCATAGCAGTCCCAAAACCAAGTGTCACACCCATCAAGTCCCATAACGGAAGAAATTTTGTTGGTTTAATATTTCTTTTTTTTATTTCATCCCTAAAAAATTCATAATGTTCAGCCTCATGTTCTCTCATCTCTTCAATTTTTCTTTTAAGGGGCTCATTTTGTTTAAATGTTTTTAGAGCCAATAGCTGCCCCTCGTAGATCTTAATCGCCCCACGTTCTCCTGCATGATCAACTCTTATGATTTCTTCTAGCGCTTTTTTATTTGTTTTTTTCATATTTATTAAAATTTTTGATTAAAATAGCAAATATTGTAAAAGATAAAAGAGCATTAAATGTAGCAAGTGAAAAACCCATAAAAGTGATTGGAACTTCCTTACAACTTACATTAATAGTTTTAAGTTGAGACAAAAGTTCAGCGGCACTGTTCGCATCAGAGTTACCTTGTAATTTACATAGAAAGCTTTCATTAAAAATACCTTGCTCTATACCCACATGATATAAGGACACAATTGTTCCTAGAAAAAACACAACTATCAACATTATCAAGATATATTTATTTGGAGAATTAAACAGAAAGAATAAAGAAATTAAAACTAAAGCAGCAATGTAAGGAATTCTTTGAATTTTACATAACGCACAAGGTAAATGACCTAACGCAAATTCAATAAAATAAGCAGCACTTAATGCAAAAAAACTTAATAGTAAAATGAATTTTAAAATTGTATTAGGTGATAAATTAAACATAATTTTTTATTAAAATATAAGCGATGAATAAAATTATACATAGTCCCAACACCAAAAAAAATGAGAACTTAGCACCTTTTTTTTCAAGAAATGGACCGAATGCTCTACCAAATTTGTTTGTGAGGTAAGCGATTAAAAAAAATCTTAAACCTCTGGTAACAACACAAGTTATAAAAAAGATTATTAAATTAAATTGGACAAAACCACTAGTGATGGTCAACAATTTGAAAGGGACAGGAGTAAAACCTGCTATAAATAATGTTATGATAAATGGTAACATACTTTTACTTTCAGAAAATTTCTCCTTCAAAAAATTGACATCTTCATATCCATAAATTTGAAAAATTTTAACACCAATTTCATTAAAAAATAAAACTCCAATTAAATATCCAAATAGAGCTCCTAAAGCAGAACATACTGTGGCGACTGTAGCTATAACCACATAATCATTTTTTTTTGCTACAACCATTGGAATTATCATTACATCTGGTGGAACTGGAAAAAAGGAACTTTCAATAAAAGATACAAAACCTAAAATAGGCTTAGAAAATTTATGTCTAGCCAATTCAACGCATCTATCGTATAACTTTTTAATCATTTTAAATTTATGAACATAAAATGCACAATACTTAAGTTCTTAGCAAGTCTAATTTTATCTCCTTTAGCTGTATATGCAGTTCTATTATTAGCTAAAATATTTGGAGCCAATTACGAATTTACGCATGGAGAGTCATTCGTTATATGGCTGTTAATGGCACTTTTAATATCTAGCAGTGTAACTTGGAAAAAATAATGTCTGAAACTATAAAAGATAATGTCACCAGAATACATCCATCAAATACAAGTTCATCTTTTCCTTTACAATTTACGCAAAACTCCGATATTGAAAATATTTTAGTAAATAACATGTCCTTTGTTGCAAATCACTGGTTTAGATTTCAATCCGAATGGACTTATAATGCGTATAAAACTCTTAAAGACTTAGACAAATATTTAATTCTTATTTATTTGATTCAAAAAACATTCAAACATTATTCAGATATGTTTTTGATAATATCTGAGGAGTCAATTTATAATCAAGAAAAATTTGAAATAGAGAAAATTAACTTAATCGAAATATCCGAAGAACTTAATATAGCAAAAGAAACTGTAAGACGAAAAATCAATGAGCTCAATAATAGTGGTATAATTGAAAGATCAGGAAAAAAGATTATTCTCCACACAGAAGCTTTTGCAAAACAAAGACCTTATAAAACAATCAGGCTCTTAGCAAATTTTTTGTCTGTCATTTCACGTATTCTTTCTGAAGAAAATAGAAACATTATTAATTCTCCTGTCCAGTCTAAAGAACTTGAAAATTTCATAAAAGGTAATTTTACATTAGTTTGGAAGTTTTATTTTAGGGCTCAAATTCCAAATTTAGTAGACTGGAGAAATTTTTATGGAGATCTTGAGACCTGGGCAGTAGCAGGAACTGTTTTAACTAATCAAATGCATAAAATTAGAGACAAATATAAAGGCAAAGGAGTGATATTTGACTCGGACAAATTGAGCAATGATGAAAAATTTAAAAAAGTTTATGAGACAGCGTTATCTAAAGGAAATGAAATTACAGGAGTAAATGCATCCTCTATTTCTGAAATATCAGGTATACCACGTGCGACAGTGATTAGAAAACTTAAACAAGGAATGAAGATGGGAGTTTTAGATAAAGATAAAAACCAACTTTATATAATGAAAAAGTTAAAAGTTGTTAAGCTTAAACAATTTTTCGATGCTGGTAAATCTGTTCAATTTAGAATTTACAATTTTATCGGTACTTTTTTTGATCTATACAATAACCGAGACAAAATACCAAAATCTAAATAATATTTTACTTTATAAATAAATATGGAAATAGCAAAACAGATAGCTCCTATTGCGCTTGCAATAATCATGTTTGGTTTAGGCCTTGGTTTAACATCTCATGATTTTAAAAGAGTTATAAGTTTTCCAAAAGATTTTTTCGTAGGTTTCATTGGCCAGGTTGTTTTACTCCCAATTATTGCTTTTGGATTAGTACAATTTATCAATGTCTCTCCAGAAATTGCTCTAGGTATAATGATAATAGCTTCAGCACCGGGCGGAGTAACTTCTAATGTATTAACCAAGTTTGCAGGTGGAGATGTAGCTTTATCTATAAGCTTAACTGCAATTATTAGTTTGCTTAGTATTATTACAGTTCCATTTATAGTTTTTAAATCTGCAAGTTTGATTGGTATTGAGATTATAAAGGAAATATCGATGATTACAGTTGCTTTAAAGATGTTTTTTGTTGTAACCGTCCCAGTTTTTTTTGGTATGATTACAAGAAGTTTAATGACTAATTTTGTCATTTCTAAAACTTTATTTATTCAAAGAACCTCAATAATTTTATTTTTAATAGTATTTATATCTATTTGGGTTGAGGAGTGGGATAGACTTCTTTCTTTTATAACTTCTTCTGGTCTTATAGCTTTAACGCTCAACATAATAATGCTTTTTGTTGGATATTTTTTAGCAAAATTCTTTGCGTCAGGTATTCCACAAAGAAAATGTATATCGTTAGAATGCGGCTTACAAAATGGAACATTGGCAGTTGTTGTAGCTACCCAATTGTTTAATGATATAGTATTTTTGTATCCAACAGCTGCATATGCTTTAATAATGTTTGTAACCTCGATATTTTTTGTTCTCATAGTAAGAAAAATCGATTAGATTATTTAATAAAGGGCGAATGGTGGAACTGGTAGACGCGCCGGACTCAAAATCCGGTGGTAGCAATACTGTGAGAGTTCGAGTCTCTCTTCGCCCACCATATTATGGAAATAAAAAAATTAAATAGCTTAGTTGAACTTTATTTCAGAAAAACAGAAGAAGTTGACGGCAAAAGACCATTCTTAAAATGGTTAAAACCAGATAAGCAAACTTATAATTGGGAAGATATAACTGAAAGAATTTTTAAACTTACCACAAAGATTAAATCGCTAATAAAACAAGGTGATAGATGTTTAATACTTTCTGAGAATAGACCATATTGGTTAATGACAGATATTGCTATTATGAATGCTGGGGGAATTTCAGTTCCTATTTTTACAACTTATTCTGCAAACGATTATGAATATATCCTAAATGATTGTAAGCCCTCATTAATATTTGTTTCAAATCAAGATCAATTCAATAAAATTAAAAAGTTTATTAATAGTGATATTAAAAAAATAATATCCTTTGAAAAAATAGATACAGAAAGTTTATTAATTAAAGAAATATTAGATGAAGCAATTAATGACAAAATAGTAAATAAAGATTTAAAGAGAAATATGCCTGCTTGCATAATTTATACCTCAGGAACATCAGGAAATCCTAAAGGTGTTGTTTTAAGCCATGGAGGTATTTTATCAAACTGTGAGGGTGCAGTTGAATTATTAGAAACATTAACTTCAAAAAAAAATCCAGTATTCTTGACTTGGTTACCTTTATCACATTCTTATGAGCATACAGTTCAATTTATACAAATTATAGTTGGAGCAAAAGTTTTCTATGCTGAAAGTTTAGAAAAACTTATTTCTAATATGGGAGTTGCAAAACCCACAATCATGACTGCTGTACCAAGATTCTATCAAAACCTTTTTACAAAAATAAATATGAATTTTGAGAAACAATCAGGACTTAAAAGGAAACTTATAAATCAAACTTTAAATTTAGGAAAAAAAATCCTCAAAAAGGAAAAATTAAGTTTGGGTGAAAAAATCATAAATCTTTTATGTGAAAAATTAGTAAGAAAAAAAATCAGAGATCAATTCGGTGGCAATCTCCAGGCTTTTGTATCTGGGGGAGGGGCTCTAGATCAAAATATTGGAGAGTTTTTAAATGCTGTAGGTCTACCCACCCTTCAAGGTTATGGATTAACTGAAGCTTCCCCGGTAGTAAGCTGCAATTTACCAGATTTAGTTAAAGTCGAATCGGTGGGACCACCATTTAGAACAAATAAAGTGAAAATAGCAGAAGATGGAGAAATTCTTATAAAAGGTGAAAACGTTATGTTGGGATATTGGAATTTAAAAGAAGAGACAGAAAAAGCAATTAAAGATGGATGGCTTCATACTGGAGATATAGGGGAACTAGATAAAAATAATTATTTAAAAATTACTGATAGAAAAAAAGATATTATTGTAAATCTTGGTGGAGATAACATATCTCCAAGCAAAGTTGAAAATATTTTATGTTTAAATGAAAATATTAAGCAATCTTTTGTGTATGGAGATAAAAAAAATTATTTAGTCGCATTAATTGTAAGTGAAAAGGAAATTACTAAAGAAAAAATTAAACTTACAATTGAAAATACAAATAAAAGTTTAACTTTAATAGAAAAAATTAAAAAATTTGTAATAATTAATGAAGAATTTACAGTTGAAAACGGAATGTTGACACCAACTTTAAAGTTAAAAAGAAAAGAAATAATTAAAAATTATAAACAACAACTTGAAAATCTTTACTAAAAATTAAATTAAAACTTAATTAATTTGCTTAAATAAACATTGATATTGCTTATTTTTTTTAAATTTTAAAAAATTATTAAAAAATAAATAAAAATTAAATTTTTTAAAAAAATTAAGCAATTAATTTGTGTTTGACATTAAAGAAAAAAAAATTAAAGCTTAAATAACAAAACGAATCACAAAGATTTGTTTTACAACAGGGAGATAAGATGGCTAAAAGAAGAAAAAAAGCTAAAAAAAAGAAAAAAGCTAAAAAAAGAAGAAGAAGAAGATAGTTTTTCTTTTTAGAAACGCCCTTTTAATGATTGTTAAAAGGGCGTTTTTTTATTGCTCCTCTGCAAGATTTAATCTACCCAAAGCCTTATCCATTTTCTTTTTAACTTCATCTGAAGTTACAGCAAGAACAGCTTCAAATTCAGATTTAAGTCTTTCATAAGCTTTTTCAAAAAGTTGTCTTTCCGAATAAGACTGATCGGCAATTATGTCACTATTTTTATTTAGATCCTTAACCACTTCAGCTAATTCATAAATTTTTCCAGAGTTGATTTTTTGATCATACTCTTGAGCTCTTCTGCTCCACATAGTCCTTTTAATTTTCGGTTTTGTTTTTAATATAGATATACACTTATTAATTTGATTTATTGATGAAATTGGTCTTAAATTACTTTGTTGATTTATCGGAATAGTTAAAGTCAATTTTTCTTTTTCTATTAGTATTTTATAGAACTGAATATCTATTTGTCCAATTTTTGCTTTTTCTATTGCAATAATCTTACCTACCCCATGTTTTGGATAAACTACAAAGTCTTTTAAATTATATATTCTCTTTTCTGTAGCTTGCTTCTTAATTTTGGTGATTACGGGTTTTTGATCTGTATCTGCTGCTGTCTTTTTTTCGGTATTAGCTTGCGATACTTGTGATGCAATTTTTTTCTTAACATTAGCTTTAATTTTTTTTTTTAATTTTTTTTTAGTTTTTTTCCGTTTCTTAATCATGTTCCTGGTTTTTCTGAAAAGTGGTTTTTAAATTTGTCTTTAATTTTCCTAAATTTTTCATGATCTTTCATAGGGTCTTTTTTTTTAGTAATATTCGGCCATATTGCAGAATACTTTTTATTTATCAATACCCATTTTTCTTTATCTTTAATATCATCAACATCTGGTTTTATAGCATCAATAGGACACTCAGGTTCACATACACCACAATCAATACATTCGTCAGGATTTATAACTAACATATTTTCACCTTCATAAAAACAATCAACTGGACATACTTCAACACAGTCTGTTAGTTTACATTTGATACATTCATCTTTTACATAATAAGTCATTTTTAATTTTTATTTTTTACCCTTAATTTAATCTCTCCACAACTTTTATCACTAAAATAAATCAAACCACAAAGTCTTCTCATAAAATTAGACTCATATTCATCTTCTTTTTCATCTGAAATTATAATTTTCCATAACTCTTCTATAATTTCACTTTTAAATTCATTTGATTTTTCTTTTATAATTCTCGTGTAATTTAAAAGTTGATTTGTATCATTTTCAAGTTTCTCAGCTTCCCGAAAAATATTCAATTCATCACTATTTTCAGAACAATTATTTTTTACAAAGTTAATTACAAGTTTTTTTTCTTTTTCGGTAAAATGTTCGTCTAATTTCGATGCATGAATCATTAAAGCAGCGATTTTTACAATTTCTTCTTTATTCAATTTTGACATATTAGTGACCTAACTTTAATTCAAGAAGCTTGTTAAAAGGGTTATCTTTATTATTTAATTTATCTTTTTTCAACTTATTTTTTCGTAATCCGATATATTTATAAGTATCTAAGTCTTTATCTTTTTTATAATTCATGAAAATCATTAATTTATAAAAATTTTCCTTTGAACATCCAAGTAAATTCATCATGGAGGAGTCAACCTGAAATTTATTTTCTTTTGTTTTTTCAATAATTTTTAGGAATAATTTTTCCAATATATCTATTCTTACAAAAAATTCTCTAAATTTTTCAAAACCGCATAAAAGTAATAATTCTTGACTAATTCTCGATTTTTCCAAAAAATTTAATCCGAACTTCGGTATATCAAAGCTTGTTTGAAAATTATTAAATAAGTTCCAAAGAGATACTCTAAATGTAACTGCTTTAGGCTTTAACATTTTGGGTAAGTAAACATGGTATCTTCCAATCTTTATGCCCATTCCCCGTAATTTTTTTCTTTCAGCTTCTGGTATTTTTTTTATAATATTATTTATTTCATCTCTTTTTATCACACCATTTTTTTCAAAAAGTTGAAATGCTAAAGCTCTTAAATATTGGTTTTCGATTTTTGCATCTGTTAAATTTATTAAATCTCCCAAGATTTCTTTCATATAATGATGTAACCATTCTTTTAAAAAACTGTCTAATTTAAGCCTTAAATCATTACTAATCGCTTCGTCAGCAATAGACTCAACTATTGGGTTGAGATAATCATGCCCTTTTTTTAATCTGGCAATAGGATTATCTTTCCAAACAATATAATTTTTTTCATTAATATGGATTTCTTTCTTTTCGATTATTTCCTCGATTCTTTTTGATAATTCCTCTCCTATACTTTTCCTTGCTGCTTTCTTTATTGACTTAATATCAGTGTCTAGTGTTTTTGCTGTTAGAGCTATATTAAATTTTAAAGCTTTAAGCTCTCCAATTGTATGGTTGTCAATAATGATTTTGTTTTCTGCGTCAATAGTAGTTTTTAGTTGTAAATCTTGTTTTAAACTTTTGGATAAAACACTAATTTTTTTGTCAATGAAACTTCTAGTTAGTTCGTCATGAAGTTTATCAGATAATTGATCTTCAATACTTTTTGTAAGCTGCACCCAGTAATCTGAGTTTTCTACCCAATTTTTTTTATTTGCAACATATGACCAAGTTCTAACATTGGATATTCTATGAGACAAAACATCAATATTACCATGCTGCTTTTCTAAACCTTTTAATTGTTCTCTCATATATTCATTAGGTATTTTTCCTTTTCTAGTAGAGAGAAATTTAAAAACTTTATCAATTATATTAATATGTTGTCCATAAGCTTTTTTTTCAAAGTCTGGTATTTGACAACACTCCCATAATAATTCTAAATTTTTTGTATATAAATTATTATTATCGCTTTTTTTCACAAAATATCTAAGGACTGTTTCATCCAAAGAGTCTTGCGTCCTGATAAGTGATCGTCTATTAGGCTTTTGTTCTAATGAATTTATTAACTTGCTAGTGCTGTCAAATACGAGATTATTATTTCTCCAATATATTGTTTTGCAGTCTGGTAGCGTGTGCTTCTCTATGTTTTCAATTTCATCAGAATTCAAGTTGCTACACTCTCCAGTAGTTCCAAAAACACCATCATTTTTAAATCTTCCTGCTCTTCCAGCAATTTGTGAGATTTCAATTGTGTTTAATCTTCTAGTTTTTTTTCCATCAAATTTTTTGAGATTAGAAAAATATATCTCATTTATATCCATATTTAATCCCATTCCAATTGCGTCAGTAGCCACTAAATAATCGACATCACCAGATTGGTATAACTCTACTTGTGAGTTTCTTGTTTTAGGACTTAAAGATCCCATAATTACTGCTGCCCCGCCTTTTTGTCTTCTTATTAACTCCGCTAAAGCGTAAACATCTTCAATTGAAAAAGCTATAATTGCAACTTTCCTATCTAATCTTGAGATTTTTTTATAACCCCCGTAACTTAATTTCGAAAATCTTTCTTTTTTTTCAAATTCTACATTATCAATAAGCTCGCTTATAATATTTTTCATTATTTGTGAGCCGAGAAACATTGTTAATTTTTTCCCTCTCAAATTCAAAAGTCTATCTGTAAATACGTGTCCTCTTTCCTTATCAGCACACATTTGAATTTCGTCTATGGCTATAAATTCAACTTCTTTATCAATCGGCATAGACTCTACTGTACAGATAAAATACTGTGCATTGCTTGGAATAATTTTTTCTTCGCCTGTAATTAGAGCAACTTTGTCAGAACCTACCTTTTTCAAGCACTTATCATAAATTTCTCTTGCGAGTAATCTAAGAGGCAATCCAAATATACCACTCTCGTAGGTTAGCATTTTGTCTATGGCTACATGAGTTTTACCTGTATTTGTAGGACCTAAAAGAGCTATAATTCTATTTTTTACATTTTCCATAATTATGTCTGAATTTTAATTTAACACTATATATAGATCAGTTTAGAGAACAAAATATGATTAAAACATGACCGAATCAATATGTCAAATGTTCCAATTTTATTATTTTAAATAACCGAAAAAGCGTTTAATTAGTGCATGAGCAAAATCCCAATTAAAAATAAAATAAAAAACTTAAGACCTTCATCTACTCTAGCTATTAACGAGAAATCAAAAGATTTAATTAAAAAAGGTAAAAAGATTTATAGATTTGGTTTTGGGCAATCACCATTTCCAGTTCCGGAGCAAATTGTAGAATGTTTAAAATTGAATGCTGCCAAAAAAGATTATCTACCAGTTAAAGGATTATTAGATTTAAGAGAGGCTATATCAAGATATCTTTTAAAAAGAACAGGAAACGATTACCCTGCCGAAAATATTTTAATTACTCCTGGATCGAAAGAAGCAATGTACTTAATGCATTTAGCTTTTAAGGGAAATATATTATTACCTGAATCAAGCTGGGTTTCTTACAATCCTCAAGCAAAAATAGCAGAAAATAAAGTATACTGGATTCAAACTTCTAGAGATGAGAATTGGTTTCCAACAACATCACAGATCAAAAAAATAATCAAAAAGTCAAAAAGCAAAAATAATATTTTGATTATTAACTCTCCAAATAATCCCTCCGGCACAAAGTGTAATAATCTAAGAGAATTAGCAGATGCGGCAAAAAAAAATAATCTTATAATATTATCAGACGAAATTTATACTGAGTTATCATTTGATAAAAAGTACGAGTCTATTTCAAAGTATTATCCAGAAAATACATTTATAAGTAGTGGACTTAGTAAATGGTGTGGTGCTGGTGGATGGAGAATTGGTTTTATAGCTGCTCCTAAAAAACATAAAAATTTCTTAGAAAGTATGAAAGTTTTGGCAAGTGAAACATTTTCAACAGTAAATACCCCAACTCAATTTGCCGCTGTCGAAGCTTATAGTGGAAACTACGATGATTATTTGAAAAGTACGATAAATATTCTAAAATCAGTTGGAGAATATGTTTATAGAAATTTGAAATCTAATAATGTAATTTTAAATAAACCACAAGGTGGCTTTTACTTAATGCCCGAATTTCTAAACACCAATTTTACGAATTCTGCAAAATTATGTGAGTCAATTTTGAAAGATACAGGTGTGGCTTTGTTGCCAGGAAGTGATTTTGGTTTTAATTCAAAAAAAATGATAGTTAGATTAAGCTATACAGATTTTGACGGCTCTTTGTTCCTAAGAAATATTCAAAACAACACGATTATAGATGATGCCTTAATCTCAAAATACGCACCAAATGTAGTTGAAGGTGTACAAAAACTATCAAATTGGACAAAAAAATTTTAAAGAATCTCTTTGACCTTGCAGTGTCAAAGTAGTTTAATAATCCAACTAACAAAGGGAGATACAATGAAAAAAATAATAACAACAATCTCTGCTGCATTAGTATTATTTGCGGTTTCAAGCCCATTTAACTCAATAGCTAAATCGGCTGAGTTCTTTTCAATAGGAACTGGCGGACCTACAGGAGTTTATTTCCAAGTAGGAAATGCTGTTTGCAAAATGGTAGCAAAAATACAATCTGCAGAACATGGTAGAAAAAAAGGAACAGATAAAGCATACAGATGCTCTGCTCCATCTACGGGTGGTTCAACTTATAACATAGGTCAGATCATGCAAGGCGAGTTACAATTTGGAGTAGCTCAATCAGATTGGCAATATCATGCTTATAATGGAACAAGACCTGACAAAGTAAAACCTTATGACAAATTAAGAGCTGTTTTTTCAGCTCATCCAGAGCCATTTCAAATAATAGCTAGAAAAGGTTCAAAGATTAAAGACTGGAAATCCTTAAAAGGTAAAAAGGTTAACATAGGTAATCCTGGTTCTGGTCAAAGAGGGACTTTTGAAGTTCTTATGGAAGCTCACGGTGTAGACACTGGTTATTTTGGTGCTACTTCTGAACTTACTTCTTCTGAACAGTCAGGAGCTCTTTGTGATAAAAAAATCGATGCATTTGGTTACACAGTAGGTGTTCCAAACGCAGGTGTTGCACAGTCAACAGATGGATGTGGCGCAAGTATAATTAATTTAAATACGGACCCAGTTAAAAAACTGGTAGCTGATAATCCTTTTTATGCATTTGCAACTATTCCAAAAGGAACTTACAAAACTTCTAAAAAAGATGTAACAACTTTTGGTGTTATGGCATCATTCGTGACGAGCGCAGATGTTTCTGAGGACCTAGTATATTCAGTTACAAAAGCTGTTTTTGAAAATCTTGATGATTTTAAAAAACAACATCCAGCTTTTGCAAATTTAGATCCAAAGAAAATGATCGTTGATGGTCTTTCTGCTCCGTTACATCCTGGTGCAGTCAAATACTATAAAGAAAAAGGCTTAATGTAAGTCTAAAAAACTTAAGGCCCAGTTGAAAAACTGGGCCTTTTTTTTTATTCTATGTAAATGCCAGAAGTTAAAGAAAATTTCTTTAAGCAACACGATGAAGAAGGTGGCTCTAGAAGAATCCTTAAAAATTGGAATTTAAAACTCGTTGGATTTATAGCTATAAGCTGGTCATTATTTCAATTGTGGTATGCCTCACCGCTTCCATTCTTATTAGATTTTGGTAAATTCATTGACGTACCTGCAAGAGCAATTCATCTGGCTTTTGGTATGGGCCTTTGTTTTTTAGCGTACCCAGTCTTTAAAACAAAAAGGAATTCGCCGATAAATTTTTTTGACTTTTTTTTAGCTTTAATTTCAATTTTAGCTACACTCTATTTAGTAACGGAGTACGAAGCTTTAGTTTACAGGCAGGGTATCCTAGCTTCATTTGATTTATTTGGTTTTAAGGTCCCTTACGAACTAATTCTTGGAAGCTTAGGTATTTTACTTCTTTTAGAAGCTACAAGAAGGGCTATTGGAATTCCATTAGTAGTTATAGCTTTAATTTTTTTACTGTTTTCAATTTTTGGTCAAAAAATGCCCGATTTAATATCTCACCAAGGTTTATCGTTAACAAGACTGGTTGGTTATCATTGGTTTGGAGGAGAAGCAATTTTTGGAATACCTATTAGTGTTTCAGTTAGTTTTATTTTTCTTTTTGTTTTGTTTGGAGCCACATTAGATGCAGCAGGTGGTGGTAAATATTTTCTCAATCTGGCTTTTGCATTAGTAGGTAAAATGAGAGGTGGTCCAGCAAAGGCTGCAATTTTAGCATCTGGATTGACTGGATTGATATCTGGATCATCAGTTGCAAATACTGTAACAACTGGAACTTTCACGATTCCAATAATGAAAAGAACTGGTCTCACACCTACGAAAGCAGGTGCCATTGAAGTTGCGGCATCAGTTAATGGACAGATTATGCCACCAATTATGGGCGCTGCTGCGTTTGTAATGGCTGAACTGCTTGGTATCTCATATTTTACAGTTATTACTCACGCTTTTTTACCCGCTATTATTTCTTACATAGCCTTGTTTTATATTTCACACTTAGAGTCAGTAAAATTAAATATCAAAGGACTACCAGATGATCAAATACCAGAACTAGGAAAAACATTTATAAGTGGTATTCATTTTTTAATACCAATTTTTATTTTAGTCTACTTATTGCTAGTTGAGCGTTGGACAGCAGCTTCAGCAGTATTTTATTCAATTTTATCATTGTTTATTATTATAATTATAAAAGAGGTTCTTACTGCTATTCGATTGAATGAGGGATTTTTAAATGGACTAAGAGAGGGTTATAACAAAGTTATTACTGGTTTAGAAAAAGGTGCTCTAAATATGATAAGTGTTGCAATTGCTATAGCAACAGCTGGTATAATTGTTGGTGCAGTTGCATCAACTGGTTTGAGTAACAATTTGATAGTTATTGTTGAAGCTATCTCCGGAGGAAATGTAATTACACTTCTTTTATTGACAGCAGTGCTCTGCATTATACTTGGAATGGGTCTACCAACAACAGCAAACTATTTGGTGGTTGCAGCTTTAATGGCCCAGGTAGTAGTAGAAGTGGGAAGTGCGTCTGGATATGTTTTTCCTTTAATAGCCATTCATTTGTATGTTTTCTACTATGGTTTGATGGCAGATGTTACCCCACCAGTAGGTCTCGCCTCATATGCTGCAGCCGCGATATCAAAAGCTGATCCAATTAAAACTGGTATTCAAGCTTTTTGGTATAGTTTAAGAACAGGCATATTACCTATCGTTTTTATTTTTAATCCAGAGTTGCTGTTGATAGGCATAGAAAATTTTTGGCACGGATTAACTGTAGTGATAACATCTTTAATCGCAATTTTAGTTTTTACTGCATCAACACAGGGTTGGTTGTTTAATAAATTAAAGTGGTATGAGATAATTATATTTTTAGCTATCTCAATGTCACTGTTTAGACCAGGATATATTTTAGATAAGTTTTACCCAGAATTTGAAAATATAAATTTAGCTAAAAATGAGCTTTTAATCTCAAAATTTAATCCAAATAAAGAAACTCATATAAAAATCACCAGACAAACAGAATATGGTGACAGGTATAAATTAATTGTTATCAAAAAATCTTCATTTCAGAATGAGTTTAATTTAGAAGATTATGGAATAAATTTGAGTGAAGAGGATCAAATCTTAAGAGTAGATACGCTTAAATGGAATGGTTTAGCAAAAAAGAGCGGTTTTGAAACTGGGGATATTATAACTGAAGTTAAAACAGAAAATTTGATGCGGCCAAATAAATCTATAATTTATCCTTTTTCTGTAATACTTTTAATATTATTTGGTTTTATGAATTACAAAAGAAAATCTAATTAGTCAAAATGAAAAAAAAGGGTTTTATAGCTGTTTTTATAGTTTTTGTTTTTATTTTATTTATATCATGGCCTTTACTAACAAATCAGTATGATAAACAAAATAAGTTTTATCTTTTTGTAAAAGAGCTAATTCCACAAAACATTAAAGAGGGTATTAAGAATAATTTTTTGAGTGAATTGCGGTCAAAGTATTATGAAATTAAAAATAATAGACTTATTGAAAAAAAAGAGTCACAAGGGTATCAAGGTCTTTTAATTTCAGAAAAAAAAATAAAATCTGAGGATTTAGGGCGTAAATACTTAATTAAAGAATTTTTTTTACCATTTAAAAGATTGGATGTAAATTTAGGTTGGAAAGCTAATGAAAACTCAAAAAGAGCTCATTATGTTGAAATTATCGAAGAAAATATAATTGCCCTATCAGGATTGGGAGAAATTATAATTTTTAAAAAAAATAATCTACAAAATAAAAAATTAGATCAAAAAATTATCCCGAATAACTTAGTGACTAAAATTGAAAGTTTAAATAATAAATTTTTAGGAGTTAGAGATTTATATTACGATGAACTTGAACAACATATATATATAACAACAGTAATTAAAAATACAAAAGGAACTACACTTAATATTTTTAAAGCAAAATTTAATAAAGACAATCTTGTTTTTGAAAGATTATTTGACTTAAATGAATACCATCAAAATTACTCTGTTCAGACCGGAGGCAGAATAGAAAAATTCAAAAATGATAAAATTTTATTCTCTGTAGGAACATTTACTAATCAGGAAAAAGCTCAAGATTTAAAATCATCATTTGGTAAAATTTTATCAGTAAATAAAAAAAATGGTGATGCTAAAATTATATCTTTTGGTCACCGGAACCCACAAGGTTTAGCATATATTCCTGAAAAAAATATAATTCTTAATTCAGAGCATGGCCCTAAAGGTGGCGATGAAATAAATTTAAATAAATCTTTTAAAAAATTACAAAATTTTGGATGGAATGTTTCCTCGTATGGTATCGAATATGATGGAACAGATCCTTATAAAAAATCCCATAAAGAATTTGGATTTATTGAACCTTTTAAAAACTTTACACCATCTATTGGTATAAGTGAGATCATCCATACAACAGAAGATAGCAAGGGAAAAAGTTTCTTATACGCATCCTCTTTAAGAGCTGGGTCGATATATGTGTTTGAAGTTGATTTACAAAATGAAAAAATTCTTACTGAGGACAGAATCTATTTTAAAAACCAGAGAATTAGAGATTTAAAATACGATAAAGAAAGTCAGTCCCTAATCGCAATTTTTGAACTCACTCCATCAATTGCGCTAATTAAACTATAATATTAATTTTGGCCTTTTATTGGTTTAAAAATGCGAATACAATAAAAGACAAAACAATTACTTCGACGCCTGTCATACTAATTACCTCCAATTCTATGGTAATTAATTTGTTGTCAAAATTATGATTGACCGGTTGTATAAATTATTGTGCAAATTAGGCTGGCATAGATACGAAATCATCGATACTCAATACGGTTTTGGACCTGCAAGCTCAACTGAAACGATAAAATGTAAAGATTGTGGTATAAGAAAAATAAGACAAAAAAGAAACTAATTCAAAATCTTCCAAGTTCCAGTAGCTGAAGCAACAATTTCTGTACTTCCAGATATTTCGCATGAAATAAATATCAATGTTTTGGTTTTTTTTAATATTTTCACTTTTCCGATTAATTTGTCGTTTAACTTCCCTGCAGAAATAAACTTGAGTTCTAAGTTTATAGTCACACATCTTCTATCTTCGGATATCATATGAGCTGCTGATCCCATTCCAGCGTCGGCGATAGATGCCAAAAAACCCCCATGGGCGATACCCCCAGTGTTTAAATGTGTCTCTTTAACTGTGGAGGAAAACTCAAAGTTTTTTTCATCTTTTTTTTCAAAAGAGATCCCTCCCAAACTTTTTATAAATCCTTTTTTAGACTCATCCATACTTTTTTTTATCATATAACGGAGCTAATTGTGAAAAAATAACTGCAAATAAAATAAGTATTATTCCGACAATTTTTATTTCATTTAAAAACTGGCCTAAAATAATCCATCCAAAAATTGAAGCAAATACACCTTCAAGTGAAAAAATAATAGCTACAGGAGCAGGCGATAGGTTTTGCTGACCATAAATTTGTAAAAGAAAGGCTACACCACTTGATAGAACTCCAGCGTATAACATTTCTTTTCCATCCAGAACCATATTCGAAAACTTAACACTTTCGAAAACAAAAGCTGGCATTAATGCAAATATTGATGCGATCAGACATTGAAGGCATGCAATAGTAATTGGATAATTAAATATTCTTAAAAATCTTGAAATAAAAACAATATGAAACGCCCAAAACAACGCATTAAAAACTGCAATACTATCTCCTATTCTCACTCGAATGTTATCAAACTCAGTTAAAAGTATTCCTCCAAATAAACAAATAATAATAGATAGCCAAACAGATTTATGAATATTTTTTGAAAAAAAGTAGTACGCAACAAATGGAACTAAAATTACATAAAAAATTGTAAATACTGCCGTGTTAGCTACGTCTGTATAGAGAAGGGCGTATTGTTGCAAAACATTCCCCATTGAAAGAAGAAATCCAATTAGTAAAAGATTTAATATATTCACCCTCTTAAAAATTATAGAATTAACTTGTTTATATTCAAAGATGAATAAAAATGGGACTAGAGTAAGAAATCCAAGAAATAGTCTACCGAAAGTAAAAGTGAATGGACCATTATAATCCATACCCATTTCTTGAGCAACAAAAGCTGATCCCCAAATTAACGAACAACTTACTGCACAAATAAGAGAGAAAGCTTTTTTATTCATGCTATGTACTATTTTATAATTGATTAAACGGCAAGTTTAAAAGCAAAGTCTTTGCCCAGACATTGTCCTAGATAAACACAAAACCTAGCACCCTCAGCTCCATCAATTATCCTGTGGTCATATGAAAGTGAAATAGGTAAAATTTTTCTTGAAACAAACTTATCTTTGACTTTTACCAATCTATCAAAACTTTTTCCAACTCCTAAAATTGCTACTTCAGGAGGATTTATAATCGGAGTAAAAAAAGTTCCTCCAATACCTCCTAAGCTAGATATAGTCATCGAGCCACCAAAAAATTCTTTCTTGTCAATCTTAAGATCTCTACATAGCCTACTTGTTTTTCTAAGAGCGTTACCAATCTCCTTTATACCCATTTTGTCTACATCTCTAATTTTTGGCACCATTAATCCATGGGGAGTATCAACAGCAAAGCCCACATGAAAATATTTTTTATAAATAATCTTCTCGTTAATAGGGTCAATTGAGGCATTAAAATTTGGAAATTGTTTTAAAGAACTTACAAGTGCTTTTGTTATAAAAGCGAGAGGTGTTACTTTTATTTTCTCACCAGTATAATAGTCATATAATGAGGATCTAAATTGTTCCATTTCTGTAATATCAATTTCATCATGCTGTGTTACATGGGGAATTTCGGTCCAAGATCTTACTAAGTGAGGACCGGATAATCTTTTCACTCTTGGTATATCTTTTAATTCGATTTCACCAAACTCTTCGTGTGGGTACTCTTCTTTATGAACTTTCTTTTCTACTTTCCCACCGCTGACTGTTACTTGGGATCTTACAAAATTTTTAACATCTTCCTCAGAAACTCTACCACCCCTTTGAGAACCCGGTATTTCAACTACATTGGCACCTAACTCTCTTGCAAATTTTCTAACTTTTGGACTAGCAGACTTACTACCTGATTGTGATGTAGGCACTACAGGAATAATTTCTTTTGGTTTCTGAGTTTTGGTTTTTTTTATTTCTGTCTTCTCAACTTTTTTTTGCTCACTGACTGCTTCTTTTTTTTCCTTAGTAGCACTCTCAGCTTTCAGACTAAGAATTAAGTCTCCTTTGTTAACTTTATCACCAACTTTAACTTTTATCTTTTCAATAACTCCCTCGTATAAGGACGGCACCTCAACACTTGATTTGTCACTTTCTAAAGTGATAAGAGAATCATTTTTTTTTATTTGCTGGCCTTCTTTGACTAAAACTTCAATAATCTCAACATCCTTGAAGTCACCCATATCTGGAACTAAAATTTTTGTACTAGTCATATTTTATAAGTTTGTTGGGAAATCTCTATCTTTATCAATCTTAAATTTTTTGATTGCACTTTCAGCTTTCTTCGTTTCAATCAATTGCTCTTTTGCCAAGGCACTTAAAGTATAAGCGACTATATGTTCTTTATCGACTTCAAAAAATTTCCTTAGATTTTTTCTTGTATCACTTCTTCCATATCCATCTGTACCAAGTGAATAAAATGGTTTTTCGGTGTAAGGTCTTATTTGATCAGAAAATGATCTTGTATAATCTGATGCTGCAATAATTGGTCCATCTCTTTTTTCTAAACACTTTTGAACATAAGATTTTTTTCTTTTTTCATTAGGGTTTAAAAGGTTCCATCTTTCAGTTTCCATACCATCTTTTCTTAATTCGTTGAAACTTGTTACACTCCAAATATCAGAGTCTACACCATAACTTTTTGATAAAATTTCTGCAGCTGCAATTATTTCTCTTAAAATTGTTCCTGATCCTAAAAGCTGTACTTTAGTTTTATTCTTATTGTTATTCTCTTTAAACAAATACATTCCCTTGAGAATACCCCCATCCGAACCCTCTGGTTTTTCCGGGTGGGAATAATTTTCATTCATTGCAGTAATATAATAGAAAATGTTTTCTTTTTTTTCGTGCATTCGTTTCAATCCATCTCTAAGTATAACAGCCATCTCGTATGCAAATGTAGGATCATAACTTATACAATTTGGAATATTGGATGCTAATAAATGACTATGACCATCTTGGTGCTGGAGGCCTTCACCTGCTAAAGTCGTTCTACCAGCGGTAGCTCCAATTAAAAAACCTCTTGCTTGAGAGTCACCAGCAGCCCACGCCAAATCACCAACCCTTTGAAATCCGAACATAGAGTAAAAAATATAAATAGGTATCATCTCTAAATCATGATTGGTGTAAGAAGTTCCAGCGGCAATCCAAGATGACATTGCTCCAGACTCATTTATACCTTCTTCTAACACTTGCCCACTTTTATCTTCTCTGTAAGAGCTCAACTGCTCTGAGTCCACAGGCTCATACTTTTGACCCTCGTGAGCATATATTCCTATCTTTTGGAAGAAGCCTTCCATCCCAAAAGTCCTTGCTTCGTCTGGAATAATAGGCACCAGTCTTGGTGATATATTTTTATCTCGTAGTAAAGCAGTGAGCATTCTTACTAATGCCATTGTAGTTGACATTTCTTTATCCCCTGTAGACTTCATAAAATTATCAAAAATTTCTTTTGGGGGAGCTTTAATTTGTTTTGCAAATGAAGATCTCTCAGGAATAAAACCACCAAGCTTTACTCTTTGATTTTTTAAATATTTTATTTCTTCAGAGCTTTCATCAGGTTTGTAATACTCAATATTTTTAACCTGCTTATCAGTAAGAGGAACGCCAAATCTATCTCTATAGTAAAGCAAATCTTCTTCATCCAATTTTTTTTGTTGATGGGTCGTATTTATACTTTCACCGGATTTTCCCATACCGTAACCTTTTATTGTTTTTGCAAGAATGACAGTTGGAGAGCCAGTGTGTTGCATAGCCGAATGATAGGCAGCGTAAACTTTGTGAGGATCGTGACCACCTCTATTTAGTCTCCAAATATCTTTATCTGTCATTGTTGATACCATTTCTTTTAATTCAGGATATTTACCAAAAAATTTTTCCCTTACATATAAACCATCCTTTGCTTTAAAAGCTTGATACTCTCCATCTAAGCATTCGTTCATTCTCTTTACAAGAAGGCCAGACTTATCTTTCATAAGAAGCTTATCCCAATATGATCCCCAGATAACTTTGATAACATTCCAACCGGTTCCCCTAAAACTTCCCTCGAGTTCTTGAATAATTTTTCCATTACCCCTAACAGGCCCATCAAGTCTTTGAAGATTACAATTAATTACAAATATTAAATTATCCAATTTTTCCCTTGCAGCTAAACCAATTGCGCCCATAGACTCTGGTTCATCCATCTCTCCATCTCCTAGAAATACCCAAATTTTTCTACCTTCATCTTTAACTAAACCTCTATTGATTAAATATTTTAGGAACCTCGCTTGATAAATTGCCATGATAGGGCCAAGACCCATGGACACCGTTGGAAACTGCCAAAAGTCAGGCATCAACCAAGGGTGAGGATAAGAAGAAAGTCCATCTTTGCCAACTTCTTGTCTAAATCCATCCAACTGTTTTGCTGTAAGTCTTCCCTCTAAAAAGGCTCTGGCGTACATACCTGGAGCTGAGTGACCTTGAAAATAAACTAAGTCTCCACCAAATTTATTATTTTTAGCTCTCCAAAAATGATTCATACCTACATCATATAATGTTGCTGCTGACGCAAAAGTCCCTATGTGTCCGCCAAGTTCAGAGCTTTTTTTGTTTGCTTTTACTACCATAGCAGCGGCATTCCATCTGATGATTGCTCTTAATTTTTTTTCAATGTTTTGGTCACCAGGGGATTTAGCCTCTGCCTCTGGTGGTATAGTATTTATATAAGGAGTTGTTCTAGTATCAGGTAAAACTAATCCTGATTTATAAGCTTGATCAATAACTTTATTAAGCAAGTAACTAGCTCTTGGCGCACCATCAGATTCAATGACAGAATTTAATGACTCTATCCATTCATTAGTTTCAATTGGATCGATGTCATCTTTTGAAGCCGGCTCCGCAAAAACTTTTTTAACTTGTTTTACAGGATTTAGGTTGCCGTTTTTTTTTAAAGTTTCTTGAGATAATTCTTTTTTAACAACTTCTTTTTTAATTTCTTGCTTTAACGCGGAGGCTGCTTGACCATTTTCAATAGTTGCTAATAAACTTCCTTCAGATACTTTGTCTCCAATTTTCACCTTTAAATCTTTAATTTGACCCGATGAAGGAGAAGGAATCTCTACACTAGATTTATCACTTTCTATTGTAACTATCGGATCATTTTTATTTATTTGATCGCCAGGTTTGACTAGTATTTCTATTACCTCTACGTCTTTAAAATCACCTATATCAGGAACTGCAATATTTTGAGCCATATTTCTTATTATAAACTGGTTGGAACATATAAAAAAGTTATTGAATAATAAACTAGAAAGAATAACGCTTATTAGTTGAATAGTTCAAATTTTGACACATTTTTTGCTATTTTTTGTCACCTAAGCATGTTTTTGTAAGCTATGAAATGGCTAATTAATTTGTTGTTTAAAAAGAAAGAAATAAGAGGCAATCAAGGTCAAATTGTTCAGAAATTTCTATTAAAAAAATACCTATTAAGATAATTTCATAAGAGCTAAATTAGCTTTTATGAAAAAACCACTCTGGCAACCTTCAGAAAAGTTAAAAGAAAATTCATTACTGAGAGATTTCTGCAGATTTATAAATTTAAAATCTTCAAATAATTTTAAAGAAATTTGGCAATGGTCGATTGATAATCCTTATGAATTTTGGTCAAAGTTTTGGGATTACTCAAAAATTATCGGGGATAAAGGAGCCGAGGTAATAAAAAAAAATCAAGTTTTTAATAAAACAAAATTTTTTTACGACTCAAAATTAAACTACGCAGAAAATATCCTTAAAAAAAAGTCTGATCAACTAGCAATTAATTTTCTATCCGAAAAGGGTTTTGAAGAAAATATTACTTGGAATGAGTTATTTGAAAAAGTATGTAGATTTTCATCTTATCTCAAAAAACTAAATCTTAAGAAAGGAGATAGAGTTGCAGCTTATGTACCTAATAAAATTGAGAGTATAATTTGTTTTTTAGCTTGCGCGAAAAATGGAATTATATGGTCTTCTTGCTCGCCGGATTTTGGTGTTCAAGGCGTTGTGGACAGGTTTAAACAGATTGAACCAAAAGTTTTTATTACTTGTGATTACTATTATTACAATGGTAAAAAAATTAATATTTTAAACAAAGTTGAAGAAATCCTTAAACAGATACCATCAATAAAACAAGTAATTACATATAATTATAATAAAAAAGATAATGAAAACATAAAAGATTTTATTAATTTTGAAGAAACATTAATGAGTGGTCTTGATGAGGTTTTTGAAAGATTTGAATTTAATCACCCTATTTATATTCTTTTTTCTAGTGGTACGACTGGAAAACCAAAATGTATTACTCATGGAACAGGGAATGTATTAATTGAGCACAATAAAGAGTTTATGCTCCATTGTGATATTAGAGATAACGAAAAATTATTTTATTACACAACAACAGGTTGGATGATGTGGAATTGGTTAGTAGGTGGATTAGCAACGGGATCATCAATTTTTCTTTTTGACGGAGCCCCAGTTTACCCAAAGATAGATGTTCTACTTGAATATTGTCAGAATAAAAAAATTAATTTATTCGGTGTAAGCGCAAAATATATAGATCACCTAAAGAATGAAAAATATAGCAGCAAAAATTTAAATTTAAATTCTATTAAAATTATAACTTCAACTGGCTCCCCTTTAGCGGAGGAGAGTTTTAAATATGTATACAACAATATTAAGAGAGATGTTCATCTTGCCTCGATTGCTGGAGGAACAGATCTGGTTGGGTGTCTAGTGCTTGGAAATCTTTTTTCAAATGTTTATAAAGGAGAAATTCAAGGGCAAAGTTTGGGTATTAATATCGATGTTTTTTCCGATGATGGAAAAAGTACAAAAGATGGAGATAAAGGAGAGTTAGTTGTTAAACAACCTTTTCCCTCTATGCCAGTAAAGTTCTGGGGAGACGATGATGGTCAAAAATATTATAAAGCCTATTTCACAAAATTTAAAAATATATGGCACCACGGTGATTTTATTGAGAGAACTGAAAATAATGGTTTCATTATGCGTGGTAGATCAGACGCTACATTAAATCCAGGGGGAGTAAGAATTGGAACTTCTGAAATTTACCAGCAAGTTGAGGATATAGATTTTATCACTGAGGGATTAGTTGTTGGTCAAGACTTTGACGATGATGTAAGAATTGTTTTATTTGTTACCACAAAAAATAATCAAGAAATAGATAATGAAAAAATTAAATTAATTAAATCAAAGATCAGAAAAAACTGCTCCCCTAAGCATGTGCCTGCGATAATTATAAAAGTCCCAGAGATTCCAAGAACAAAAAGTGGAAAGATAGTAGAGTTGGCAGTAAAGCAGATAATTAATGGTGAAAAAATAGATAATAAAGAAGCGATCGCAAATCCTGAATCTCTAAGATTTTTTGAAAATCTGTCGCAGCTAAAATTGTAGCGCGTCAGTATTATGAGTTAATTAAATAATTTCTAAGTTTAAAATAACACTAAGTCTTGGCTTTAGTCCCTGAGTTTATTCCATCTAAGGCCAGGACTTATCAAAAATATTCCGCACAATTTTTATGTAACATTGAATGAAGTTGTATGAGCTTCTCAAAGCTTTTGTTATATCCTCCACCAAGCACACCGCATAATGGAGTTTTTTTTGAGTAAAAGTTATCAATTACTATTTGGTCTCTTTTATTTATACCCTCATCAGTGATCTTGAGTTTACCCAACCTATCTTCGTGATGGATATCAACACCAGCAACATAGAAAACAAAATCATAGATATTTTCATTTAATTTCTTCAAATTATTTTTCAAAATCTTAAGATATTCACTGTCCTCCATGTTATCTTGCAGTTCAACATCAATATCACTTCTAGATTTTTTAGCTGGATAATTTGAAGCACAATGCATACTAAAAGTTAGCACATCTTTATCACCTTGAAATATTTCAGCATTACCATTCCCCTGATGAACATCTAAATCTAATATTAAAATTTTTTTTGCATAGCCCTTTTTTTTTAAATAGTTTGCTGCAACAGCGGTATCATTAAAAACACAATACCCTGCACCGTTATTAAAAGTGGCATGGTGACTACCTCCAGCAGTATTACAAGCTAGCCTTGAGTCAAGTGCAAGTCTACTTGCTAAAACTGTACCTCCTGTAGCTACAAAAGATCTTCTTACAACGCTATCATTAATGGGGAAACCAATTTTTTTTTGTGCTTTAATATCTAATGTTTTATTTTTAATGTCATTTATATATTTTAAAGAGTGTGAAGTTTTCATTGTTTCAACAGAACATTCTTTTGGAATATGAAATTTCTTGATTATCTTCTCATTTAAAAGATGATTTGCTAAAGCCCCAAATTTTTTAATAGGAAACTTGTTATCATCATTTATTTTCGCGACATAGTCGGGATGATTTACTACTGGCAGTTCCATTTTAGGATAATGCTTTATCTTTCAATACACATTGCAATGCCCATTCCACCTCCGATACATAGAGTCGCTAAGCCTTTTTTTACGTCTCTTCTAATCATCTCGTGAATGAGTGTCACAAGTATTCTTGTCCCAGAAGCTCCGATAGGATGACCTAATGCAATTGCACCTCCATTTACATTTACTTTTTCCTCTGGAACCCCCAAAGTTTTTAAAACCGCAAGACTTTGAGCTGCAAAAGCTTCGTTTACTTCTAATAGATCTAAATCTTTTATTGACCAACCAGCTATTTCTAAAGCTTTTTTTGAAGATGGTATTGGCCCAGTACCCATTAATGCTGGATCAACTCCACAACTAGCCCAAGATTTAATCGTAACCAATTTCTCTAAAGCTCTTTTCTCAGCATCTTCAGCTGACATTAAAGTAACTGCAGCAGCGCCATCATTGATCCCAGAGGCATTTCCAGCTGTAACAGTTCCATCTTTTTTGAACACAGGTTTTAATCTTTTTAGCGCCTCTAAATTTATACCTTCTCGAGGATGTTCATCTTGATTAAAATTCACTTCAGCCTTTTTTGATTTAATTTTAAAATTAATAATTTCATTTTTAAATTTATTTTCTTTCTGGGCTTTTAAAGCCTTTTGTTGGGAGCTTAATGCAAACTTATCTTGTTGATCTCTAGTAACTTGAAATTTAGTAGCGACATTCTCGGCTGTTATTCCCATGTGATAACCATGAAAAGCATCCCATAAACCATCTTTTATCATCGTATCAATCACTTCAGCATCTCCAAGTTTCTTTCCTTCCCTTAAATGAATTGCATGAGGAGCGAGAGACATATTTTCTTGGCCACCAGCAATTACTATTTTTGAGTCCCCAGATTTTATACTTTGAAATCCTGATGCAATCGATCTTATACCTGAGCCGCAAACTTGATTAACTATAAAAGCTGGTTTTTCTTTTGGAACTCCCGAATGAATCGAAGCCTGTCTTGCGGGATTTTGTCCGGCTCCACCAGTCAACACTTGACCCATGATTACTTCGTCTACTTCATCTTTTTTTAATTTAGATTTTGTAATTGACTCAGAAATCACAGCAGAACCAAGCTCAAAACCTGGTACATTTTTAAGACTTCTATTGAGAGACCCAACAGCTGTCCTAGTAGCGGATGTTATTACAACAGATTTTCCTGACATAATTTATTATATAGATGTTAAACCTTTAAATACAATACTTTCTTTGATATCTCATAATTAAGCGCCTGTAGCTCAACTGGATAGAGCGCTTGGCTACGGACCAGGAGGTTCTGGGTTCAAATCCTAGCAGGCGCACCAAAAACTGTGTTATTATAATCTATGTCTTTAAAAAATGCTGTAATAGTTTTTTTTTTAATAACCTTAGTAATTCTTTATCTTCTAAGTATTACAATATAGCTTTATTTTTAAACAGGTTTACTTATTTTATTCGCATTAGTTAAAATTGCTAAATAAACAAAAAATATTGTAGAATTAAATGTTGAAAAAAAATTACCAGAGCTCCTGAAAGGAAAAATTTCTGCAAAAAATACTAAGAAAAAAGGCAATAACAAAACTCTGAAATCAAAAGAATTTTCAGTTTTTAAATAAAAATTTAAAAATTTGAATAATGATAAAAATACAATTAAAGAAAATAAAGCAAGACCCAAAGCACCCATGCTTATAAGAATTTCTCCGTAGTAATTATGAGCATGGGGAGCACAGTAAACATTGAATTTAAAGTCACAATTTATTCGAAATGATCTTAACCCTCCTCCAAAAATTTTATTTTTTTTCCATGTTTCAAATGCAGCATTGAAAATTTTAAGATGACCGGACTTAAATTCTTTCTTATCCTTTGTAAGTTCTAAAAATAAATCTTTTTTCTCATCATCGTAAACCATTTCATGCTGGTATTCAGGATTGCCAGAAATTATATCCCAACTCCTTAGCGCAATCTCCTCTGCATTATTGTAAAAATTTCCTATATGAAAAGCAAACTGTTCAACTTTGGTATAAGGACCACTTGGTTTATCGATTGAAAAATTTTTATATATTGCAAATATACATATCAAAGAACACAAAGAAATTGTAAGTGCAATTTTTCGTAATTTTTTTTCAACTAAGGAGAAAATTAATAAAACAAGAATAAATAAAAAAAGAGGCATTCTGTTTCCTGCTATAAAAATACTTACAAGAAAAAAAATTAAAGTTACTGAAAAAAAAATTATTCCAAATTTCTTTGAGAAACTTTTTATAATAAAAAAAATGAAAATACCAAAAAAGCAAAATCTAAATAGGTATCCTCCAGCAATTAATTCGTCCCCTAGAAATCCCGAGAATCTTCTATTTCCTAAATGTTCTGGTTGTTCAAAACCAAATAAATCAACACCAAGGTTATATTGAACAATTAAGTCTGCACCTAAAATAAATGAAAGTGAAGCTGCTAAAATATAAAAATATTTTAAATTTAAATGACCTTTTTCTATCATCAGAGAAATTATAAAAAATAAAAATAGGTATCTTAAATATAAAAGTGATTTCCAAAAATTATTTAAAAAATTTTCCACTTCTTTTTCCGCAAACCAATAACTAAAAAAAGTAATTATAATTAGGTAAGAAAAAAAACAAATTAGGGCTAGTGATAAATTTTTATTATCCGAAGGTATGATTTTTCCTTTAAATATGTATATAGCAAAAATTATGATAATAGCTGTCAACAAATTTATGGCGAAGTTACCTAGAAGATAAACCAATGGGTACAAAGCTAATAAAATATTTAAAAAATTAGGTTGAATTTTTTTTTTAATTATAGCCATAGTATAAAATTACTAATCCAATTATTATTCTATAATAAACAAAAAAATTTAAAGAAAATTTTTTTAAAAATTTTAAAAAGAATTTAATTGTAATATATGAAAAGAAAAAAGAAAATAAGATTGATAAAATATTTATAGACTGTATGTTTATGTCTGAATTTGAATTTAAGCTATAAATTCCATAAATGCTGACTGCTAATAGAGTTGGGATCGAAATTAGAAACGATATTTTAGCCGAGTCTATTCTGCTATAAGATAAGAACCTACAAGCTGTCATTGCTACTCCAGATCTACTAACACCAGGTACTATCGCAATAGAGTGAATTAAACCAATTATAATTGCGTCTTTCATATTAAATTGATTTTGGTAACTTTTTTTTACTTTAGATTTGTCACTTAAAAATAATAACACTCCAAAAATTATAGTCATCCATCCAATTATTTTCAGACTTCTTATATTATCTGAAAAGTCCATTTTTGTTACTAAAAACCCAAGAACAAGAATTGGTAAAACTGCCACAATTAAATAACTTAATTTTCTTAAATTTTTGATCATCACAAAAATTTCGTTTCGGAAATAAATTAAAACTGCGAAAAATGATCCGATGTGTAAACTTATATCTAATAATAAACCTGAAAAGGAAAAGTTAGTTAATTTTGAAATTAAATTTATGTGAGCTGATGAACTAATTGGTAAAAATTCAGTGATTCCTTGGACAATGGAAAGGATAAATATTTCTAACATGAATAACTATATTTATAAAAAATTCACACTTATTACCAACGATATTAGATTTTTGCATACCTGATATGAGGAAAAAAACTCAATATATTTAAAGGTTTTTTGAATTAGGTCAACGTTAGTTACCTTTAATTGCTTTATATTTTAGTCCATTTCAAATATACCCTTCGAGATTATGACAAATAAAATGTTAAAATTTACTGATCTCCAACAAGAGACCCCAGAAAAAAGACTTACAAAGAAACGTAAGCAGGATTTTCAAGAGATATATAATGAGTATATTAACGATAAAGCTAAGGAGCAGTCTAGCAGGTGTTCTCAATGCGGAGTTCCATTTTGTCAAATTCACTGTCCACTCAGCAATAATATTCCGGATTGGTTAAAATTAACTGCAGAGGGAAGACTTGAAGAGGCATATAAACTTTCACAAAGCACAAACAATATGCCTGAGGTTTGCGGAAGAATTTGCCCGCAAGATAGATTATGTGAAGGCAATTGTGTAATAGAACAATCAGGCCACGGAACAGTTACTATAGGTTCTATTGAAAAATATATTACAGACACTGCTTGGGAAAAGGGTTGGGTAAAACCGATTAAAATTGCAAAAGAGCAAAAACAAAGCATTGGAATAATAGGTTCAGGTCCGGCTGGGTTAGCTTGTGCGGAAGAATTAAGAAAATTTGGCTACAAAATTACAATTTACGATCGCTACGATCGACCAGGTGGTCTATTAATTTACGGAATTCCTAATTTCAAATTAGAAAAAAAAGTTGTCGAGAGAAGAACAAAATTACTAAAAGACTCAGGCATTAAATTTGTACTTAACTTTGAAGTTGGAAGAGATAAAAGTTTAATGGAACTTAGAGAAAAACATGATGCAGTTTTAATTGCTACAGGAGTCTACAAGCCAAGAGAAATTGACATTTCAGGGTCGGGTCTTAAAAACATATTTCCAGCAATGGAATTTTTGACAGCTTCAAATAAAAAAGGTCTAGGTGATAAAGTTGAACTTTTCGATAACGGTACTTTAAATGCTAGTGGTAAAAATGTAGTAGTCATAGGCGGGGGAGACACAGCAATGGATTGTGTTAGAACCGCAATCAGGCAAGAAGCAAAGTCAGTTAAATGTCTGTATAGAAGAGATAAAGAAAATATGCCTGGTTCCGCAAGAGAGGTTGGAAATGCGGAAGAAGAGGGCGTTGAGTTTGTTTGGCTTACTAGTCCAAAAAAATTTATCGGTCAAGATAAAGTAAGTCAAGTTGAGGTAAGTAAAATGATTCTTGGGGAACCAGATCAGTCTGGAAGAAGAAAGCCTATTTTTAAAGAAGGGTCTGAATTTAAAATAGATGCTGATCTTGTTATTAAATCTTTAGGGTTTGATCCAGAGGATTTACCAAAATTATTTGATGTAGAAGAATTAGCTGTATCAAAATGGGGGACTTTAAAAATTGATCTCAAAACTATGCAAACTAACCTTGAAGGTGTCTTTGCGGCAGGGGATATCGTTAGAGGAGCTTCACTTGTTGTATGGGCAATACGAGATGGTAGAGATGTAGCAACGCAGATTGATAAATACCTTTCATCAAAAAGAAATAAAAAAATTGGTGTTGTTGCAGCATGAAGAAAAGATATCTCTCAAATAAACAAAAATTATTAAAAAATTATTCCTACTTTCCGGAGATGGAGCATGAAGCATGTGGTGTGGGATTAATAGCAACGACAGATGGTAAAAAAAGCAGAAAAGTAGTTGAATATGGTATCAATGCTCTAAAGGCTGTTTGGCATCGTGGAGCCGTGGACGCAGATGGAAAGTCAGGTGATGGAGCTGGAATTAAATTAGAAATTTCTCCAGATTTTTTCAAAGATAAAATTAATAAGACAGGTCATAAACATGATGAAGATAAGAGAATTTGTGTTGGTATGGTGTTTATGCCAAGAAATGATTATTCGAAACAAGAAAAGTGTAGATCAATCATTGAAACAGTTTTATTGAACAAAGATTATTACATTTACGGTTGGAGACAAGTGCCCGTAAATCCAAAAGTATTAGGGTTAATCGCTGAAACTAATAGGCCTGAAATCGCTCAAGTTCTTTTTAGAAAAACAGAGAAAATACAAACTAATGATCTTGAAAGGGATCTTTACGAGGCTAGAAAAAAAATTGAAAAAATCGCTAGAGAAGATCAACTAAATGAATTTTATATTTGTTCTTTGAGCTCAAGATCAATCGTTTACAAGGGTATGTTTTTAGCTGAAGCTTTATCAGACTTTTATCCAGACCTAAAAGATAAAAATTTTAAGTCAAGATTTGCGATATTCCACCAAAGATACTCTACAAATACTTTCCCAAGTTGGGATTTAGCTCAACCATTTAGAACTTTAGCTCATAATGGAGAAATCAACACTGTGAAAGGTAATATTAATTGGATGAGAGTTCATGAGCAGGATATGTCGAATCATTTATTTAAAAATATTGAAGATCTAAAACCAGTAATAGTACCGGGAAATTCTGACTCCGCCTCACTAGATAATGTGTTTGAGCTACTAACACATTCGGGAAAATTGGCTCCTCTGATTAAATTAATGATGATACCCGATGCGTGGTCTAAAAGAAGCAAAACCGTACCAAAAAATCACCAACAACTCTTTAATTTTCTTAATAGTGCTATCGAACCTTGGGATGGACCAGCTGCAATTTGTGCAACTGACTCGAAATGGGTTTTAGCTGCTGTAGATAGAAATGGCTTAAGACCTTTAAGATATACAGTTACATCAGATAATTTATTATTTGCAGGTTCAGAAACAGGAATGATCGCCTTACCAGAGGAGAAAATAATTAAAAAAGGAAGACTTGGCCCCGGAGAAATTATTGCAGTAGATCTTAAAGAGGGAAAGTTTTACAAAGATAGCGAGTTAAAAGATTACTTATCCAAAAATTATAAAAAATTTAACAACCAAATAGTAGATCTTGATAAAAAAATAACATCTGACTCCGAAGAGGTAAATTTTAAAGGAAGTGAATTAAGAAAAAGACAATACCTGTCAGGCTATAGTATTGAAGATCTAGAATTGATCTTACATCCCATGGTCGAGGAAGGCAAAGAAGCAACTGGCTCAATGGGCGATGATACTCCAGTAGCTGTATTATCAAGCCATTTTAGACCTTTGTCTCATTATTTTAGGCAAAATTTTAGCCAGGTCACAAACCCACCTATAGACTCTTTAAGAGAAAATAAAGTAATGAGTTTAAAAACTCGATTTGGAAATTTAGGAAATATTTTAGATTTTGACAACCTTACTGAGGAAAATATTTATGTTTTAGATAGTCCAATTTTATCAAATTCACAGCTTAAGAAGTTTAAAAAAATTTTTTCAAAAAAGATTAAAATAGTTGATTGCACTTTTAGCATGAATGAAGGTTTGAAAGAAAGTTTAGAGAGAATTAAAAATGACGCAGAAATTTCGGTACGTGAAGGTTTTACCACTCTTATTTTAAGTGATAAAAATATATCTGAAAATAGAGCTAATATTCCTATGGCTTTATCGGTGGGGGCTATAAATTCTCATCTAGTAAATATGGGACTAAGAGGTTATTGCTCTTTAAATATTGAAACCTCAGAGACACTAGATACTCACTCGTTTGCAGTTTTAATTGGAGTTGGAGCAACAACTATTAATCCTTATTTAACAATAGACAGTATCTACCAAAGATATGAAAAAAAATTATTTGGAAAATTAGAATTTAATACATGTGTCGAAAGGTTCAAAAGATCTATTGAAAATGGCCTGTTAAAAATTATGTCTAAAATGGGCATCTCAGTTATAAGTGCTTATAGAGGTGGATGCAATTTTGAAACTGTTGGTTTAAGCAGAGCATTAGTTTCAGATTATTTCCCCGGCATGGTTTCCAGAATTTCAGGTATTGGAATCAAGGGAATTGAAGAAAAAATCAAATCTTTACATGAGAAAGCGTACAAAAAAGATGTAATAATACTTCCCATTGGAGGTATATATAAATATAGAAAAACTGGAGAGGATCATCAATTTCAAGGTAAATTAATTCATACTCTTCAGCATGCTGTGGGTACTGGATCTTACGAAGCTTACAAAAAATATTCTGATGGTATACATAATTTACCACCTATTAATTTAAGAGATTTACTTAATTTTAAGAGTGACAAAAGTCCCATCAATATAAACGAAGTTGAGCCTAAGGAGGCTCTGACAACTAGATTTGGAAGTGGAAGTATGTCTCATGGAGCACTTTCGGAAGAAGCTCACGAAACTTTAGCAATAGGAATGAATAGAGTTAAAGGAGCGTCATGCAGTGGAGAGGGCGGTGAAGATGAAAGAAGATTTAAAACTTTAAACAATGGCGACTCCGCCAATTCAAGAGTAAAACAAGTTGCTTCTGCAAGATTTGGTGTGACAGTAAACTATTTAAATAATTGTAATGAAATCGAAATCAAAATAGCTCAGGGGGCTAAGCCAGGAGAAGGAGGACAGCTACCTGGATTTAAAGTTACAAAAGATATTGCTAGATTAAGACACTCAACCCCTGGAGTAACCTTAATTTCGCCTCCACCTCATCATGATATTTATTCTATAGAAGACTTAGCGCAACTAATTTACGATCTTAAACAAGTTAACCCCAAAGCAAGAATTGGAGTAAAGCTAGTTGCATCTACTGGTATTGGAACTATTGCTGCTGGAGTAGCCAAGGCTAAAGCTGATGTAATTTTAATTTCAGGTCATTCTGGAGGAACGGGAGCAAGCCCTCAAACGAGTGTTAAGTATGCGGGAATACCTTGGGAAATGGGACTAACAGAAGCACACCAAATTTTAACTCTAAATAACTTGAGGCACAAAGTTACATTAAGAACAGATGGAGGTTTGAAAACCGGCAGAGATGTAATTATAGCCGCAATGATGGGTGCTGAAGAATTTGGAATGGGTACTTCATCACTGATTGCAATGGGATGTATCATGGTAAGACAGTGTCATTCAAACACTTGTCCTGTTGGAGTTTGTACGCAAGACGATGAGCTTAGAAAAAAATTTACTGGAACTCCAGAAAAAGTAGTAAATTTTTTCAACTTTGTTGCCCAGGAAGTAAGAGAAATATTAGCTTCACTTGGTTACAAAAATTTAAATGAAATTATCGGAAGAACGGATTTATTAACTCAAGTAAGCAGAGGCTCACCAAATCTAGATGACCTTGACCTTAATCCTTTATTAGTACAAACAGACCCAGGTGAAAATCCGAGATATTGTGAAAAAAGGGCTATTAATCCCGTACCTGATACTTTGGATAAGAAAATTTGGAGTGAAATTCAAGAGTCATTTCAGTTAGATAAAAAAATTAATCTTTCCTATGATGTTCAGAACACTCAAAGAGCTATTGGTACAAGGCTATCACATTATCTTCATAGCAAATTTGGAAATAACGCACTTAATAACGATGTTATTACCATAAACCTAAATGGTTCAGCAGGTCAATCATTAGGAGCCTTTTTATCTAAAGGAATTAAAATTATAGTAAATGGAGACTCTAATGATTATGTAGGTAAAGGATTATCTGGTGGTAAAATTATTGTACGGCCCTCATCCAAAAGTAACTTAACATCAAATGATAATGTTATTATTGGGAACACTGTAATGTACGGAGCAACTTCGGGAAAAATGTTTGCTTCAGGAAAAGCAGGCGAGAGATTTGCAGTGAGAAATTCAGGAGCAACTGGAATAGTTGAGGGTTGCGGCTCTAATGGATGTGAGTACATGACCGGAGGAACTACTGTAATTCTTGGTAAGGTAGGAGATAATTTTGCTGCCGGTATGACAGGCGGTATGGCATTTATATATGATCCTAAAAATATTTTTGAAAATTATGTTAATCCTCAATCAGTTGTATGGTTAAGTCCCGAAACTAAATTCTGGAAAGAATATTTGAAAAATTTGCTTAATGAATTTCACAAAGACACAAGTTCAAAAATCACAGAGAAAATTTTGAATAATTTTGAAAGCGAGATAAGTAATTTTAAACAAGTGTGTCCAAAAGAAATGCTAGATAAACTTGATAATCCAATTACATTGAGAGAAAATAAAGCTATAAGTGCTTAATGACAGAAAAATACTTTTTCTTCGGGTTTGGCCAAGTTGCAAAATATTATATTGACCATTTAATCAAAAAGAAAAAAAAATTTAGCTTTAATACCACCTCAACATCAAAAACATCATTAAAATTTTTTAGAGGAAAAAAATATACATCTTTTAAATTTAAAGATTATATATTTGATAAGAATATATATTATGAAATTCTTTGTTCAGATTATATTGTAGTATCTATACCTCCAAACAATTATAAGGATCTTGTTGTAGAAAATTTTGGGCCTTTACTAAGCCTTGATTCAAATAAGAAAATTGTTTATTTGTCTGCAACAAGTGTGTACGGAAATCATAATGGAAAATGGGTTTCAGAAAAATCACAATTAAAAACAAAGACAAGTATGGGGAGAGGACGTTTGGGAGCTGAAAAATCTTGGAAGAAACTTTTTTTAAATTATAAATTAAATTTAAATATTCTAAGATTGTCTGGGATATATTCAAAAGAGAATAATGCATTAAAAAGATTGAAAAATGGTCCAAGAATTTATATTAAAAAAAATAATCAGTTTTTTTCTAGAATAAGAGTAGAAGACATAGCAAGAGTTTTAGATAAAGTTCTAAAAAACAACAAGATTAAAGGAGAAATATTTAATATTTCAGATGATTTTCCAGCTTCAAATGAAGAGATCACGAAATATGCAGCAAAATTATTAAATATAAATTATTTAAGCCCAGTAAATTCCAATAAGCTTCAAGGTCCAATTAAAGATTTTTACAAAGATTCAAAGAAAGTAGATAATTTGAAAATGAAAAAAATTCTTAAAATAAAGTTGAGATATCCATCTTACAAAGAGGGTTTAAGAGATTTGAGAAATTAATCTGTCTAATTCTTTGGTTATCTTTTTTAAATTTATTTTTTGTGACAAACTATGATCACCGTTTTTAATTATAACTAATTTTTTTTCTGCTTTTGTAAATAAATTGAGTATTTTTCTTGAAAATGATATTGGCACTACTTCATCTTTCTGCCCATGAAACATTGTTAAATTTATTTTTAAATTTATCTTTTTAGATAAAACTTTATTTTTTCTACCATCTTTAATTAATTGATAAGTCACGGGATATTCATATTGTCGTTGCTTTAATTTTGAGTTTCCATGCTTAATAATACTCACACCTTTTTCCATTATTTCTTTTTTTATTTTTTTTGGAAATTTTTTCCACATTAATCTATCTAAAAATTCTGGAGCCGAACCAATACCAATAAAACCTTTAATTTGTTTTTTAAAATATTTAAATTGATTTAGAGCAATCCATGCCCCCATACTTGAACCTATTAAAATAAAATTATTCTTTTTAACAATTTTTTTAATCAAGTTTTTAGTATCACCAGTCCATTCAGAAATATTTCCTTTAGTAAAATCTCCAGAGGATTTTCCGTGACCAGAGTATTCTAATGTTAAAAATCCCAATCTTCTTTTAATAGCAAATCTCAGAAAAGTGGTTGGTTTTTCCCCTTCGATATCAGACATAAAACCTGGTAGGAAAATTATATATAGTTTCTTTT
>CACGLI010000005.1 GCA_902573865.1 uncultured Pelagibacteraceae bacterium | reverse complement strand
CCATCTATTAAGATTATTGAGTTCTTCATCTAATAAAATTGAGAAAAATTGATAGTCTGTTATTACCATTTTAATCTTTTTGTCAGATCTTATAATGTCCAAACTTTGTTTTATGATTTGGATTTCTATACTTGGGTTATTGGGATATATATGTGAAATCCATCTCAAACCTTTGAATTTAGAATTTATTGAATTAGCCTCTATAGCTTTACTTAACTTAACCGACTGTAAATCTATAAACTTTCTATCTAGGACATATTCAAAAAAATATTTAAAAGAGCTTATACTTACTATTAATACAACTATTATATTCAGAAAAATATTTTTTTTTCCGTAATTTTTTATCCCGTAATGTGCAAATAAACCTATAATTGGGATTAATGAAAAAATAAAAGTCTGATTTGCAGTTATTAACTGACTAAAAATAAAAAGATAACTAGAAGAAATTATTAATAGAAAAATAATTATGTCATTATTTTTATAATTATTCTGTCGTAAACAACTTATTAAACAATAGATAAGAATTATTAATATTAAATGAAAGAATTTAAAATGTCCTACCACACTTTTGAGGTTAAAATTTGAATTAAGTGCCACAAAGGCAGAATCTTCACCTAATATTCTACTTATTCCAATAGACGAAGGAAAAAGAATATATTGATTTATAAATTCCAGTAAAGGAATCTGAAATATATAAAGAAATAAAAAAAATAAAATAATAGAAGTAAATACCCCACCCACTAGAAAAATAATATTTTTAAAATTTTTTTTCAGAATTAAGTTAAGAAAGATAATTAAAGCTGAAAGAAAAATTATATATATGCTTGGAGTTTGCATAAATAAAAATGCAAATAAAAATATTATAGGTAAAACAAACCACAAATAATTTTTTTGATCTTTAATGGCTGCGCAAAGCACAAGAATTCCAATCAGAGAAAATATTAAGGCATGATGATAATGATAAGGAGTACCTATCATCGGATAAAGAAGAGAAGAAATAAAAATACAATACGAAAGAACTAAAAATTTGTTGATGCTTAATCTTAAAAAAAAGTAATAAAAAAAAAGGCATGCAAACATATTCATTAGAGATGAGTGGATTAAGTAACTGTTCCAGCTGACTCCAAATACTCTAAAGAAAAAAGATTGTAGAATATCCACACCTAAACCAGTTGAAATCCAAATATCTTTTATTGGAATTTGATCTTTTAATATTAGGTATCCAGTATCAAAAAATGCAAAAGTATCTATTGGAAAAACACCTAAATTTCCAAAATAAAAATTTATTGAAAAAGAAAAAATTGATAAAAAAATTAAATTTAGGATATTAGTAATGTATGCCATTATTTTTTTGAGATAATTAACTTTAGGTATGGAAAAGGGATTTTTAAAAAATTAAAAATAAATTTATCTAAATATAGTTTTTTGCTCAATAAAGCTAATTTTGAAACAAAATTCTGTCTTTTTTTGAAATACTGTGACGGATCATTAACTATTCTCTCAAATATTTTCTCTTTTATGCTATAGTCAAATTCAAATCTAATTCTTTCATTAGTCAACATTTTTTTAATTTTTCTTCGACCGTTAAAATTAAGCCCTTTCCACAAACCTATCTCGTTTGTATTTTTTTCATGATTATTTATTTTGTTCTTAAATAATCTAAACGTTATAGACTTATTTATTATTAAGGGAATTACAAAATGTGGTTCATACGGAAAGTCATAATTGGGGAAAAAGATTATTTTTTTTCCGTCGTCACTCAATAATTTATAAGATTCTTTAATAAAGTTTAACTGATTCTCTACATGCTCGAAAACATTAAATGAAAAAATTAAGTCGTATTTATCAGGATGGGACAAATCTTTCAAGTGGGCCTTTTTAAATTTTAAATTGTTTTTTTGAGGAAGTTTTTTTTTTATATTTTCATAATTATGAAAACCACTTTCATGAGGATCAAGCCCAAAAAAATTTTTCTTGGGAAAAACATCACTTAGTTCATTTAATAAAATTCCTGTTCCACTTCCAATCTCTATTATTGAGTTAATCCTTGAGTCGCTTATAGTGTTATAAAGTTCTTCAAAGGCAAATAATACATCGGTGAGAACGAAGTCACATCTATCTTCATTTTCAAACAAATTTAAATACTTTTTTGAAAGTTTTTCGTAATTTAACTTCATTTAAATTTTTTATTAGTTATATTTCAATTTATATATATAAGAATTACGGTTTAATACAAAAATAAATTTATATAATGTAGTTATCTATGATCAAAATCACTCAAAAAGCCGTTTTTGACTCTAAATCCAACAGAATGAAAAAAATCGGTGATGTGGAAAATGCAATCAACGAATTTAAAAAGAAAAAAAATAAAAATTTAGATTTTTTGTTAAAAAAAAGATTTAGTTGGATGAAAAAATTTATCGACGAAAAAAATACCGGCTTAGAAGTAGGAGCTGGAGGGGGGTTCTCAAAAAACTTTATTAAAAATAAAAATTTTAAGATAAGTGACCTTGCAATGTACGACCATCTTGATTTTAAGAATGTTGACGCTCAAAAAACTCAATTTGAAAGCAATTACTACGATTTTGTAATTGCAGTTAATATGATTCATCATGTCCCATATCCAATTAAATTTTTAAATGAAATGCATCGAATTCTTAAAAAAGGAGGAAGACTAATCATTCAAGAAGCATATTGCTCCGTTATTTTTCAAGTGATTACAATAATAATGAGACATGAGGGTTTCGACTTTACAAAAGAAGTTTGGAACGAAAATCAGCCAATGTCCGATGAAGATGATAGATGGTCCGGCAATATCGCAATACCGCATTTAATTTTTGATAATATTGAAAATTTTAAGAAAAAGTTTGGAGACAAATTTGTAATTGAACATGAAAAGTTTTACGAGTGTTTTATTTTTTTAAATTCGGGCGGTGTTACTTCTAAAACTTTTTATATACCTTTGAACTCCTTTTTTTTAAAAGCTCTAGATTTTATTGATAGTGTTTTAGTTAAATTATTTCCAAGTATTTTTGCAATGGGAAGACAACTTGTTTTAAAAAAAAAATGAGCTATCTGAAACTAAAAAATTTTCCCTTAAATAACCCGTATGTGTCAGACGAAAAATAAAAATATCCATTTTCATCTATAAACAATTCTCCCTTTTTGTTTACACCAAAATTTCTCAATCGTTTATCTAATTTAATTTTTTCAACACTAATCGTACTTAAATTTTTATTATTCAACAATATGATTAGTAAAGACATTTCTCTTAGGCTCAAACCTATTAAACAAAGTGAATTATTGTAATAATTTTGCAATTCGTTTGGGCATTTGGTTAAACTTGAAGGTGCAACAGCAGGTAAAAATGAGTAAATAGGTTCTTTAAAACCAAGATCTGCATGTGATCTAGCAAAACCTTTACCATTATTATATCTCGTTCCATATGATGCGATAGGCCAGCCATAATTCGAATCTTCTATTATCTCGTTAAGTTCATCCCCGCCTTGAGGTCCGTGTTCCAATGAAAATATTTTTTCTTTATATTTTGTAAGACCTTGAGGATTCCTGTGACCAATACTAAAAAAATTATAATTAATTTTTTCATTTCTAGTTTTAAATTCTTCAGTTTTAATGGAAATAATTTTTCCAAATATTGAGTCCTTGTCTTGAGATAATTTGTCAATTATGTCTGATATATGAGTAGGCGTTCCTATAGATAAAAGTAGCTCTTCATCTTTGAATATATATGCTCCACCAAGACCAGCGAAATTTATATTTTCGCTGTCTGGTATACATTTGCTTCTCATTACTTCAATTTTTTTTGTAAAATTCATCAAAGATGCAAAAAAACAATCATTTTCTCTCTTAGAAAGTAAAAAATAAATATTATTATCCACTATAAAAACACTTTTAATACCTCCATCCTGGTCTGTATAAAAATCTTTAGGCATTTCTAGCTTCGTCATTATTGTTTTATCGATAAGATAGCCATTTTGAGTAAAAATTTTATAATCTTTCGAACTATCATCGAAAATAACTCCAGCAGTTTTTTCTTCAAATGAGACTACATTCACATATTGAAATTTAAATGAATTGGCATTAATAATTTTTTCTACTTTTTCTTGCTGATTGACTGAATCATTTTTATTTAATTGATTTTCATGAGGTTTCTGATTTTTTCCAATTTGTGAAGTGATATTCTTAGATATATTTTTAATTTTAATTATTATTTCAGGGTTTTCATGGCCAGCAAAAAAAGCTGATACTACAATAAAAAAGAGAAGTATAATTTTTAATATTTTTTTTCTTCTCATTATTTGAGAGTGGGATCAATCTTTATGGCTGCCTCATAAAGTTTTTTAACAGAATCTATAGATTTATTAAAATTTTCTTTCTCAGTAGGACTAAGATCGATTTCAATAACCTTTTCAACACCATTGGAGCCTATAATAACAGGAACACCCACGTATAAACTTTTGACACCGTACTCACCATTTAGAAAAGCAGCACATGGTAATTGTTTCTTTCTATTATTAAGATAACTGTCTGCCATTTCTACTCCCGAAGATGCTGGGGCGTAAAATGCAGATCCCTTTTCCAAAAATTTAACTATTTCAGCTCCACCATTTTTTGTTCTATTAATAATAAAATCTAACTTGTCTTTTTTTAATTTTCCATTTTTAACTAGCTCAGAAATGGGTTTTCCATCTATATATGTGTGGTTAAGCATGGCAACCATTGAGTCACCATGACCGCCTAATACAAAAGACTTTATTTTACTTGTTTCTACACCAAGATGCTCTGATAAAAAAAAAATAAATCTTGATGTGTCTAAAATACCTGCCATACCCACTACTTTATTATGCTTAAAGTTAGTATACTTCTGTAAAGCTGAAACTATTACGTCTAAAGGGTTCGTAATACAAATTACAAATGCTTTCGGAGAGGTTGTTTTAATACCATCAGAGACTTGTTTTATAATTTTTAGATTGATTGCAAGCAGGTCGTCTCTTGACATGCCTGGTTTTCTTGGAACTCCTGCGGTAATGATAATTACATCTGAGTCTTTAGTGTCCTCATAATTACTTGTACCTTTTATATTTACATTAAATCCTTCAACAGCGGAAGATTGAGCAATATCTAAAGCTTTACCTTTTGCTAAACCCTCTGAAACATCAAACAAAACAACATTAGCCAATTTTTTTAATGCAATTAAGTGTGCTAAAGTTCCCCCAATTTGACCTGCACCAATTAAAGATATTTTTTTCATACTATTTCATAGTTGGCATTATAAATTCAGGATTAGATTTAAAACCTGATGGCCACCTTGATGTGATTGTTTTTAGTTTTGTATAAAATCTTACACCTTCTGGTCCGTGCATATGTTGATCTCCAAATAATGATCTTTTCCATCCGCCAAAGCTATGAAAAGCCATTGGCACAGGAATTGGAATATTAATTCCCACCATACCTATTTTTGCCTTTGAGGAAAAAGTTCTCCCAGTGTCACCGTCTCTTGTGAAAATACTTACACCATTACCATATTCATGACTATTTACTAAATCTAAAGCTTCATCAAAATTTTTTGCTCTGATTACGGACAATACTGGACCAAAAATTTCCTCTTTATAAATTCTCATATTCTTCTTTACATGATCAAACAAACAGCCACCAATGTAAAATCCCTTTTCATATCCCTGCAATTTTAAGTTTCTTCCATCCACGACAAGCTTTGCTCCCTCTTTCACACCTAAATCAACATAACCTTTTACTTTTTCTAAATGCTGTTTAGTCACCAGTGGCCCCATTTCAGATTTTTTGTCCATCCCAGGTCCGACTTTAAGCGCTTCAACTTTTTTTATTAAGTTTTTCACTAATTTATCGCCTATGTCTCCTACAGCTACAGCTACCGATTGTGCCATACATCTTTCTCCTGCAGAACCATAAGCAGCACCCATTAAACCATTTACGGCTTGATCTAAATCACAGTCTGGCATCACAACACAATGATTTTTTGCTCCGCCTAATGCCTGAACTCTTTTTTCATTTTTTGCACAATTTTCATAGATATATTTTGCTATTGGGGTAGATCCTACAAAGCTTACTGCCGCTATATCCTTATTTTCTATTATTGCATCAACAGACTCTTTGTCTCCATTTACTATATTTAACACTCCATCGGGTAGACCTGCTTCGCTAAATAATTCTGCTAAACGTAAAGAGCACGATGGATCTTTTTCAGATGGTTTTAAAATAAATGTGTTGCCACATGCTATTGCAATTGGAAACATCCACATAGGTACCATCGCTGGAAAATTAAAAGGAGTTATACCCGCACAAACTCCTAAAGGTTGCCTTAAAGACCAACTATCAACATTAGTACCTACATTCTCTGTGAATTCACCTTTTAAAAGTTGCGGTATACCACAAGCGAATTCTACAACTTCTAAACCTCTTGTTAATGAACCCTTTGCGTCCTCATAAACTTTGCCGTGCTCTGCTACGATTATTTTTGTAAGTTCATCAGAATATTTTTCTATTAATTCTTTAAATTTAAAAAGAATTCTTGCCCTGTATAATGGGGGTTTATTAGACCATTCTACAAAAGCTTTATTTGCTATTTTTACAGCATCGTCTAAATCTGATTTTGATGCCAGTTTGACTTCTGCGCTTTGCTCGCCTGTAGCAGGATTAAAAACTTTTCCTGTTTTTTTTGACCCTCCTGAGAATTTTTTTCCACCTACATAATGTTCTATTAATTCCATGATATAGATTGAATAAATAAGCTTTTAACTTGTTGCAAGCATTTTTTTAATGGATGATATAGCTTTAGCTGGATTTAGACCCTTGGGACATGAATTTGTGCAATTCATTATTGTATGGCATCTGTATAATTTTAACTCATCTGCAACTTTCTGAAGTCTTTCTTTTTTTTCTTCATCTCTGCTGTCATTAATCCATCTGTAAGCTTGAAGAAGGACTGCTGGGCCTAGATATTTATCTCCATTCCACCAGTAGCTAGGGCAAGAAGTTGAACAACATGCACATAGAATACATTCGTAATAACCGTCCAACTTAGATCTATCTTTTTGTGATTGCTTAATTTCTTGTTTTTCTTTGTCTGTTTTTGATGTTTTCAACCAAGGTTGAATTGACTCGTATTGTTTATATAAATTACTTAAGTCACCTATAAGATCTTTAATGACTCTTAGATGCGGTAAAGGATAAATATTAAGGTCACCTTTAATATCTGAGTGGGACTTTATACATGATAAAGTGTTTACTCCATCCACATTCATCGCGCATGATCCACAAACACCGTGTGCACAAGATCTTCTAAATGTTAAAGAAGGATCAATTTCATTTTTGATTTTAAATAAGATATCTAAAACTTTTGGGCCACAATTATTCATGTCTACCTCAAAAGTATCTACTCTAGGATTCTTTTGATCTTCAGGACTCCATCTATAAACATTAACTTTTTTTATATTTTTAGAACCCGTTTGGTCTTTATAGTAAATTCCCTTAATTATTTTTGAATTTGAAGGGAGGCTAAACTGAGCCATTAATACACTCGTTCTTTTGGTGGAAAATATTGTACATCATTTGTTAATGTTCTAGAATGAACATCTCTATACTTAATTTCCACTTTTTCACCATCATGCCATGCAAGTGTGTGTTTCATATAATTTTTGTCGTCTCTTTTTGTAAAATCTTCTCTCGCATGGGCACCTCTACTCTCTTTTCTATGATATGCGCTATCCATAGTTGTGATTGCCTGTCTAATCAAGTTATCAAACTCTAAGCTTTCTACTAAGTCAGTATTAAATAACAAAGACTTATCTTTCACTGATAAATCATTTATACCTTCAAACGGTTTCCTTATTGAGTCAACGCCTTCTTTTAAAGTTTTTTCAGTTCTAAACACAGCACATTTGCTTTGCATAGTTTTTTGCATAGATAATCTAAGCTCTGAAGTTTTGGTTCCACCGTTAGAATTTCTAATTTTATCAAATCTTTCCAAGCATTTATCTGTTTCGCTGTTAGATACTTCTTCATGGGGAGAGCCTGGTTTAATTAATTCTGATGCTCTTTTAGCTGCAGCCCTTCCAAACACAACTAGATCTATTAAAGAGTTTGATCCTAATCTATTTGCTCCATGAACTGAAACACAAGCTGCCTCACCAATAGCCATTAAACCTTTAACAGTTTTTTCTGAACCGTTTAATGTCAAAACTTCTGCTTTATAATTAGTTGGAATACCTCCCATATTGTAGTGAACAGTTGGTACAACTGGTATTGGTTCTTTTGTTACATCGACTCCTGAAAATGTTTTAGCTGACTCGGCAATGCCAGGCAATCTTTCCTCTATTACTTTTGGATCAATATGGTCTAAATGTAAATTTACATGATCTTTTTCTTTACCAACACCTCTACCTTCATTAATCTCAACTGCTATTGATCTACTTACAACATCTCTGGAAGCTAAATCTTTTGCTTTAGGCGCATATCTCTCCATGAATCTCTCGCCTTTGGCATTTAGAAGATAACCACCTTCACCTCTAACTCCTTCTGAAATTAAACAGCCAACACCGTAAATACCAGTTGGGTGAAATTGTACAAATTCCATATCTTGTAGGGGTAGACCTGCTCTTAAAACCATTCCATTCCCATCGCCAGTGCAAGTATGAGCTGAAGTTGCAGAATAGTAAATTTTTCCATATCCTCCAGTTGCTATGATAGTTATATGAGATCTAAATCTATGAATAGTTCCGTCATTTAAATTCCAAGCAATTACACCTTTGCACTCTCCATTTTTCATAATCAAATCTAAAGCAAAATATTCAATAAAAAATTCCGTTTGGTGTTTCAAAGCTTGTCCGTACAAAGTATGCAATATAGCGTGACCAGTTCTATCAGCAGCTGCGCAAGTCCTTTGAGCAGTTCCGTTACCATAATTTTTTGTCATTCCTCCGAAAGGTCTTTGATAAATTTTTCCATCTTTAGTTCTACTGAAAGGAACACCGTATCTCTCAAGTTCTATCACAGCTCTTGGTGCTTCTTTGCATAAATACTCAATTGCATCTTGATCTCCTAACCAGTCTGAACCCTTGACAGTATCGTACATGTGCCATCTCCAATCATCTTCTCCCATATTTCCTAGGGCTGCTGAAATACCACCTTGTGCAGCCGAAGTATGACTTCTTGTTGGAAAAACTTTTGATATGCATGCAGTTTTAAGCCCTGCCTCAGATAAACCTACTGCAGCTCTAAGTCCCGAGCCTCCAGCGCCCAAAACAACAACATCATATTCGTGATCAATTATCTTATAAGCTTTCATAATTTATAAATGTTTATTACAACAAATAATGAAAATAATATAGCAAATATATACAGAAATTTATTTGCGACATTTTTGAATTTCTCATTAGACATATAATCCTCAAATATCTCACTAATAGTAAGGGAAAAAAAGAATAAGGCGACTACAAGAAAAACAGAAAATAAGATTTTGCCTGGTTGTGATTTTAAAAGTAATATTATCTCAGTTGGGTCGCTTAAAACTATAGAGGAAAAGTTCAAGATAAACCATATCATTAAAGGTAGTAAGACCAAAGAGCTGGCTTTTAAGAATAACCATTTTTTAGTTGAGCTGTTCATTAAAGCAGACTACCTCCGAAAAAAAATAAAAGAGCTGCAAAAAAAAATGAAAATAAAATAGTTAAAATTCCCGTTATTCTCGATACTTTTAAATCAAATCCAAATCCGAAATCCCAAGCCAAATGTCTAATTTCATTAAGAATAAAAAAGCTAAACGACCAGCATATTGAAATTATAAGAAATTTTCCAAAATTAGTCGTGAGTAGATTTACGACTATATTAAAGATATTTTCGTTTATGTTAAAAGAAAAAATCCATAAACAAATCAAAATTAATACAATAAAATTTACTACACCAACTATCCTATGTGCAATGGATAAAAGGGACGAGATGTGCCATTTATAGATTTGTAAATGTGGCGTTAGCGGATTTTTTTCAAAATTCATAAATCTTTATTATTTTACTAATTCCTCAGCTATTTGAACAGTATTTAAAGCAGCTCCTTTTAAAAGATTATCAGAAACAATCCACAAGTTAATTGCTTTGATATTTGTGTTATCTTTTCTTATTCTTGATATAAAAGTTTTATAATCCCCTTCTGCCTCAATAGGCGTGATGTAGCCACCATCGATTTGTTCGTCAACAACTTTACAACCAGGAGATTTAGATAAAATATTTTTCAATTCATCTAAATTAAAATCATTCTCAAATTCAATATTAATTGATTCTGAATGAGATGTTTTTACAGGAACTCTCACACATGTAGCGGTGACCTTAACATTATCATCAAGGATTTTTTTTGTTTCATTTTCCATTTTCCATTCTTCTTTAGTATATCCGTCTTTCACAAATGCATCTATATGAGGAATAATATTAAAAGCAATTTGCTTGGTAAAATTTTTAGATTTAACTTTTTTTCCCCCTATAACATCTTTTGTTTGTGAGAAAAGTTCATCCATTGCATTTTTTCCAGCTCCTGAAACAGCTTGGTAAGTTGAAACAACAACTCTTTTAATTTTATATTTTTCATGAAGTGGCTTTAGAACTAAAACCATCTGTATTGTTGAGCAATTGGGGTTTGCAATAATATTTTTATGATTTTTTAAACTATTTGCATTAACCTCTGCTACTACTAATGGAACATCATCCTGCATTCTAAAGTGTTTTGAGTTATCTATAACAATCGTATTTTTTGCAGCTTTTGGTACCCATTCTTCAGCAATTTTACTTCCAGCTGCAAAAAAAGTAATTTTTGCTTTCGAGAAGTCGTAAGTGCTCAATGCAACTACTTTAATTTTTTTATTTCTAAAGATTATTTCTCTCCCTGCGCTTTTATCCGACGCAACAAGAAATAAACTGTCTATTTTGATTTTAGACCTTTCTAATATTTCTACCGTTTTTCTACCAACGTTACCTGTTGCACCAATAATTGCTAAATTCATATTTTTAAATTTATTTTAATTTTGAAATTATTGCATCTCCCATTTGAGAGGTTGACACTTCCTTTGTCCCCTTAGAGATAATATCCTTTGTTCTTAAGCCATCGTTTAAAACTTGTTGTACAGCGCTATCTATCTGATCAGCTTCCTTTTCTAAATCTAATGAGTACCTAAATGCCATCGATAAACTTAATATTGTTGCAATCGGATTAGCAATATTCTTTCCTGCAATATCTGGAGCTGATCCATGACAAGGTTCGTATAGTGATCTCATCTTACCATTTTTATCTCTTGCTCCTAATGATGCGGATGGTAGTAAACCAAGTGAACCGGTTAACATCGCAGCTTCATCAGAAAGCATGTCTCCAAATAAATTATCTGCTAGGATAACATCAAACTGTTTTGGGTTACGCAGTAATTGCATTGCGCAGTTATCAGCTAACATATGTTCTAGTTTAACACTTTTAAATTCTTTATCCTTTATTGATTGAACTTCTTCTCGCCATAAAACTCCTGCCTCCATAACATTTGATTTTTCACAGGAAGTTACTTTATTGTTTCTTTTTTTTGCTAATTCAAATGCTGTCCTAGCTATTCTTTGTATTTCACTAGTAGTATAAGTGTGAGTATTAATTCCTTTTCTCTCGTTATTTTCAATTGGTTCAATTCCTCTAGGTTCTCCAAAGTAAATTCCTCCTGTAAGTTCTCTTACAATCATAATATCAAGACCAGTTACTATTTCTGGCTTTAGTGTTGATGACTCAACTAGTTGTTCAAAACAAATAGCAGGCCTTAGATTAGCAAATAACTTTAATTCTTTTCTTAATTTCAAAAGCGCCCTTTCAGGTTTTTTTGAGAACTCAAGGTTATCCCATTTTGGTCCACCACAAGCACCAACTAATACAGCCTCACTTTCTAGAGATTTATAAAAAACTTCGTCAGTGATCGGTATTTTATTTTTATCAATTGATGCGCCACCAATTAATTCTTCTTCGATTTTAAAATCAAGTGATTTATTTTTATTAAACCATTCTAAAATTTTTTTGGTTTCTCTAACTACCTCTGGTCCTACTCCATCGCCTGGTAATAGCAAAAATTTTCTGTTTTGTGATTTTATCATCTTATATCCAAGGTTTTAAATTGGACAATTTTTCTTCGTACTTTGTTATGTCGTTAATTTTAGCGAGAGATAAATCGATGTCATCTAGTCCATTTAATAAACATTTTTTTTTGAATTCGTCTATTTTAAATTTAGTTAATTTATTCCCATATTTAATTTCTTGCTTTGCAAGATCCACGGAAATCTCCTCTTTTCTTTTTGAGTACCCAGAAATTTCCTCAATTAAACTTTCGTCCACGACAATAGGTAAAATACCATTTTTAAAACAGTTATTATAAAAAATATCGGCGAAGCTAGAACTAATCACGCATCTTATTCCAAAATCTAATAAAGCCCAGGGAGCATGTTCTCTTGATGAGCCACAACCAAAATTCTTTCCTGCAAGTAGAATTTTTGATTTATTATAAGGATGTTTATTAAGAACAAAATCTTTATTTAAATTTCCGCTCTCATCATACCGCATTTCGTAAAAAAGACTTTTACCTAACCCAGTCCTTTTAATAGTTTTAAGAAATTGTTTTGGGATAATCATATCAGTATCTATATTCTGCAAAGATAAATACGAAGGGATTGATTTTAAATTTACAAATTTCTCCATTATTGTAACTCTCTTACATCTGAAAGGTACCCTTTTACTGCTGCAGCAATTGCCATTCCAGGACTTACTAAATGGGTTCGACCACCTCTACCTTGTCTTCCTTCGAAATTTCTATTTGATGTTGATGCACATCTTTCTTTTGGCTTTAATTGGTCTGGATTCATTCCTAAACACATTGAGCAACCTGGTTCTCTCCATTCAAATCCGGCTTCGATAAATATTCTATGCAAACCCTCTTTTTCTGCTTGCTCTTTGACAAGGCCTGAGCCTGGGACTACCATTGCATTAACTTCGTTTGCAATTTTTTTTCCTTTTAATAAATTTGCTGCCGCTCTTAAGTCTTCTATTCTTCCATTAGTACAGCTACCTATAAAAATTTTGTCTATTTTTATATCTGAAATTTTTGTATTTGGTTTTAGACCCATATATTCTAAAGATCTTTTCATAGCCAATTTTCTATCGTGGTTCTTTTCTTTATCAGGATCTGGAACTGTACCAGTAATTGGTGATACATCTTGAGGCGATGTCCCCCAAGTAACTAATGGCTCGATATCCTGACCGTCAATATTTACCTCTTTATCAAACTTGCAGTCTTTATCTGAAAACAATTTGTTCCAGGACTCTATTGCTTTTTTCCATACATCACCTTTAGGCGACATTGTTCTGTCTTTTAAATATTCAAAAGTTTTATTATCTGGAGCTATTAAGCCTGCTCTTGCACCTGCCTCAATAGTCATATTGCAAATAGTCATTCTTTCTTCCATAGAAAGACTTTTTATAATCTCTCCAGCGTACTCTATTACATAGCCAGTTCCACCCGCTGTACCAATAGTCCCGATAATTTTTAAAATTACGTCTTTTGCAGTCACTCCTATAGGTAGTTTGCCATTTATATTTATTCTAAAATTTTTTGATTTTTTTTGAATTAAAGTTTGTGTAGCTAACACATGTTCTACTTCAGAAGTTCCGATTCCAAATGCAAGGGCTCCAAAAGCACCATGGGTAGCTGTATGACTATCTCCACAAACAATTATATTTCCTGGCTGAGTAAAACCTTGCTCGGGTCCTATTATATGAACTATTCCTTGTCTTTTGTCATTAACATCGAACAATCTTACCCCAAAATCTTTACAGTTGTTTCTTAATGTTTCTACTTGGATTCTAGACTCTTTATCATCAATACCTTTAGATCTATCAGTAGTCGGAACATTATGGTCTGGTACAGCGAGAGTTAATTCTGGTCTTCTGACTTTTCTTTTTTGTATTCTTAAACCCTCAAAAGCCTGTGGACTTGTAACTTCATGTACCAAATGTCTGTCCACATAAAGCAAACTTGTGCCATCTTCTTGTTGATGTACTAAATGGTCTTCCCATATTTTATCATATAGTGTTTTAGACATAAAATTTTAATTATTTTTTATCTTTTGACTTTTGAGTTTCAGATTTTTTTTCTGATAATTCATCTGTTTTAACTTCAACTTCAGATTTTTTTGAACTTTCAGTTTGAACTAAATCCTGTTGTGTTTCATTTTTACTTGAAACATCTATGCCTATCTTTTTTTTAATCTTTTCTGCAATCCTCGCTGATTTACCTTTTCTATCCCTCAAATAGTAAAGTTTTGCTCTTCTTACTTTACCTGATCTAACAACTTTGATTGAACTTAGGTTAGGACTATATAATGCAAAAGTACGTTCTACACCTTCCCCGAATGAAATTTTTCTAACTGTAAAAGAGGAGTTAATATCTCTGTTTTTTTTTGCAATACATACGCCTTCAAAATATTGAACTCTTTCTCTTTTGCCTTCTAAAATTTTTACACCAACTTTGATAGTATCCCCTGGAGCAAATTCAGGTATTTTTCTCGCTTCAATAATTTTTTTTACCGCTAATATGTTAATTTCTTCTATATTTTTCATTTTTTTTTCTCTAAATATTTTTTCCAAAGATCAGGTCTCTGGCGTCGTGTTATATCCTCAGATTGAGATAAACGCCAGTCATTAATTTTTGCGTGATCTCCCGATAATAGTACTTCTGGAGGCCTTTTTTGCTCCCATTTTTCTGGTTTTGTATAGTGTGGATGCTCTAACAAGCCTTTTTCAAAGCTCTCTTCTATAAGTGACCCTTTATTACCGAGAACATTAGGTAATAATCTTAAAATACTATCCAGAAAAACAAATGATGCTGTTTCACCGCCAGACAAAACATAGTCCCCCAAACTAATTTCTTCAATCTCTCTCGCATCAAGTAGCCTTTGGTCAATTCCTTCGAAATGTCCACAAATAATATTTATATTTTTTTCTTTGCTCATTTTTTTAGCAATTTTTTGATTAAAAACTTTTCCCTTTGGTGATAAATAAATTGTTTTTTCTTTTGAAAAATTTATGTTTGTATCAATGGCATTAGACAAAACATCTGGTCTCATAACCATTCCACTACCACCGCCATATGGCTTGTCATCAACAGTTTTATGTTTATCTAAAGCGTAGTCCCTAATATTTATAATATCTAAACTCCAGATATGGTTTTCTCTAGCTTTTTTATATAAACCAATATCAAGTGGTCCAGGGAATAGATCCGGGTACAAAGTAAATATCTTTACTCTTAACATTTTTATTAACCGAATTATTTTTTAGCTTCTGCTTTCGGTTCTTCCTTTTTAGCTTCTGCTTTCGGTTCTTCCTTTTTAGCTTCTGCTTTTGGTGCATCCTTTTTAGCTTCTGCTTTTGGTGCATCTTTAGTTTCCTCTTTAGCTTTTTTTCTCTCCTTTTTTGGAATTGCTTTATGAGGATTATTTCCAGGCTTAGGCATCGGCATAATTTCTAACTCTCCTAAGAGCCTTGATACTCTCATTGTTGGTTGTGCCCCTTTGCTCATCCAATACTTTACTCTTTCCGCCTCTATTTTTATTCTATCTTTTTTTTCTTTAGGCAATAAAGGATTGTAAGAGCCAATTTTTTCAATGAATTTACCGTCTCTAGGATATCTGCTATCAGCAATTACAATTTTATAAATTGGTCTTTTTCTCACTCCCCCCATAGATAATCTTATTCTTAACATGTTGTACCTTTCATTTTAGTTGTTTTAATATTTCATCTGGCATTATTCCAGATGGAATTTTTTTACCTTGAGACATTTTTCTCATCATGTCTGACATCATTTTAAATTGTTTTAGCAATTTGTTAATTTTCGAAACATCAACGCCTGCTCCTTTTGAAATTCTTTTCCGTCTTGATCCGCTTATAATTTTTGGATTATCTCTCTCGTTTTTGGTCATTGATAAAATAATTGCTTCATTGTCCACAAGCATTTTTTCATCTATATTTGCTTGATCCATTTTTGCTTTCATTTTATTTACACCTGGTAACATAGACATTACACCTTCCATTCCTCCCATTTTTTTCATTTGTCTAAGTTGAGCAAGATATGAGTCCATAGTGAATATTCCTTTTTTTAATTCATCTTCTGTTTCTTTAATTTTCTCTTCGCTTAAATCTTGTTGGGCTTTCTCTACTAAACTTACTACATCACCCATCCCTAAAATTCTGTTCGCTAGTCGGTCAGGATGGAAAAGCTCAAGATCAGTAATTTTTTCTCCAACTCCAATATATTTAATCGGTTTACCTGTTACATGTTTCATACTTAATGCTGCTCCACCTCGAGCATCACCATCAACTCGTGTAAGAATAATTCCAGAAAGATTAACAGCCGTATCAAATTCTTTTGCAACATTCACAGCAATTTGTCCTGTTAATGAATCAGCTACTAAAATTGTTTCAGAAGGTTTTGTGATATCTTTAATTTGCTTAATCTCAGACATCATTGGTAAATCTATCTGAGTTCTTCCAGCAGTATCAAATATAATAACATCCGATCCGTTAAGGTTAGCTGTATTTAATGCTCTTTTAGTAATGTCAATTGGTTGTTGCTTTTCAATAATAGGTAAACACGGAATTCCATTTGCTTCGGCAAGTAATTTAAGTTGTTGTTGGGCGGCTGGTCTATAAACATCTAAACTAACTACCATCACTTTTTTTTTGTAATTATTCTCTATATTTTTTGCTAGTTTTGCTGCAGAAGTTGTTTTACCTGAACCTTGTAATCCAACTAATAAAAGAGAAACCGGCGGAACAGCTTTAAAGTTAAGTTCTTCATTTTTAGAACCTAAAATATTAACTAGTTCATCGTAAACAATTTTAACTATCATCTGGCCAGCAGATGTTGATTTTATAATTTCTTTACCAATAGCTTTTGGTTTTACATTAGCTATAAATTCTTTAGTGACTGGAAGAGCTACGTCGGCCTCTAATAAAGCTAGTCGTATCTCTTTTAAGCCAGAATCAACTTGTTCCTCAGTCAATGAGGGAGCATTTTTTAGCTTAGAAAAAATACTTTCTAATTTATTTGTTAAATTTTCAAACATATTTATAACGTCCAACACCTATCGCACTAGTGGGCGAACCTTCGCTGACTAGTGTCGACACTCTTGTTTTCAAGAGCACCGCAAAAACATGTGTATTTGCGGAAAGTTTGTGGAAACTACAATTTGGGGTTTTAAAAGTCAATGAATAATTATACTAATCTACTAATATGCCTTTGATTAATGCTTTTAGAATGGACGGTCTAGGTAATAGGTTTATTATTATAGATAGAAGAGAAAACTCCATAAATATACCCAAAGAAAAAATAATTCACTTGGGTAATCTAAAGTCGTTTCACCGTAATATTGAGTTTGACCAAATGATATTTATTGAAAAAGAAATTAATAACACATTTCCAATAACTATCTTCAATTCAGATGGAGGTGAGGTAAGCGCGTGTGGAAATGGAAGTAGGTGTGTGGCTTACTTATTAAGCAAAGATTTGAATAATAAGGAAATCAAATTAAGAACAAATAATAGATTGCTTAATGCAAAAATTATTGGGGAGTCAGATGTTCAACTGGAAATGGGGAAACCTGTTTTTGAATGGGCTAAGATTCCATTAAAAAAAAAGTTAGATCACAAAAATATAACTCTAGATATTGATGGCAAAAAATTCACTGATGGATTTAGCCTTAATGTAGGAAATCCCCATATAATTTTTTTCATCAAAAATTGTTTTGAATATAATCTAAAAATATTAGGACCTAAAATAGAAAATCATGAATTATTTCCTGAAAGAACAAATGTAACTTTTGCTCAAATAGAGGATGAAAATAATATTACGGTAAATGTATGGGAACGTGGTGCTGGACTAACAAAAGCATGTGGAACTGCTGCTTGTGCTACAGCTGTTGCAGCGTTCATCAAGAAGTTAACTAAAAATGATATCAATATTAAATTCGAAGAAGGAAGTTTAAATATAAAAATGGATGCAAATCTTAATATATTTATGAGAGGTCCGGTTTCAGAAATAAGGCATACTAAACTTGAGATCTGAATGAGTTTATTTGATAAATTTAAAATAGGATTAGGTAAAAGTTCAGATGGGCTCTCTACGGGATTTAAAAATATATTTTCCAAAAAAAAAATTGATGAAAATGTTCTTACAGAATTTGAAGAATTAATTATTTCTTCTGATGCTGGTGTTGATGTAGCCAAGGAACTTAGAAAAGACTTTGAAAATTTGAAAATAGATAAAAAATTAGATGATCACAAAGAAATTTTAAAACTTCTTGCAGATAAATTAGCAATCGATCTTCTTAAATACGAAAAAGATTTAAGTTTAATGGGAAATTCAAAATCTGCTGTTATTGTTATATCTGGAGTAAATGGAGTAGGAAAAACAACAAGCATAGGAAAACTTGGAAAGTATTTTAAAGACAATAACAGATCAGTTGTCTTTGGAGCTGCAGATACTTTTAGGGCAGCAGCAATTGATCAGTTACAAGTTTGGGCTGCAAAAGTAAAAGTAGATATAATTAAGTCTGAGATTAATAGTGATCCAGCCTCCGTTGCTTTTAAAACTGCTGAATTTGCAAAAAAAAATCAAATTGACATTGCTTTAATTGATACTGCAGGGAGACTTCAAAATAAAAAAAATCTTATGGAAGAATATAAAAAGATAATCAGTGTTTTGAAAAAAATAGATGACGCATTCCCTAATGAAGTAATTTTGGTTTTAGATGCTACTACTGGCCAAAATGCTCTCAATCAAGTTGAAGAATTCAGTAAAATCCATAAATTAACTGGTTTAATAATTACAAAGCTCGATAGTACAGCCAAAGGAGGGGTGGTTCTCGCAATTTGTAAAAAATATAAACTACCAATCGTGGCTGTAGGTATGGGGGAGAAGGAAGATGATCTCCAACCGTTTAAGGCTGAGTATTTTTCGAAAGCTTTACTGGGGATCAAAAGTTAAGAAATTTTTTATAGTTTTTACTAAACTCTCATCAAAGGTCATCATATGATCATCATTTTCAGTAAAGTAAAAAAATTTCGGGTTGTTAGCTAAGTCATATAGTTTCTTACCCATTTTAAATGGAACAATATTATCTTTTTTTCCATGCATGATTAAAATGGGTATTTTTAAATATTTTATTTTTTTTTCGGAGTCGTATTTATCCTTTAATAAATATTTAACAGGTAACCATGGGTAAATGTTCTTAGCTGCACTAGTCATTGATGTAAATGGAGACTCTAGTATTATGCCTCCGAATTCATTCATTTGACCTAACTCTACTGCAACACCGGTTCCCAAAGACTCGCCATATAAAATGATATTTTTATTTTTAACACCTTTCGTATTTAACCAATCAATAGTTTTTCTTGCATCATTGTATAAATTGTTCTCTGTGGGTTCACCTTTGTTTCCGCTAAAACTTCTCCAGGCTAAAATTATAATATTAATATCTAGCTTATTTAGTTGGTTAAGCTTATAAGTCCTGTTAGATAGGTTTCCTGCATTGCCATGAAAAAATACTAATGTTTTTTTATTTATTAAGTCTTTTTCAATTATCCAAGATTTAAGTTTTAAATTATTTTCAGTTTCTATAAAAACTTCTTGATATTTAAATTGTATTTGATCATCCATATAATTATTTTCACTTGGTAAGTATAAAAGTTTTCTTTGATTAAGATACATATAAGCGACAATTATTAGATAGACTAATATTACAGAAAAAATTAAGGTTGAAATTTTCACTTGCTTTTTACCTTCCTGGCTAAATAAACGCCTAAAAATACGAACGCTGCACCTATGTAATGAAAATTCATCAAAGCTTCATCGAATAAAATTATTCCGTAAATAGCTGAGTAAACAGAGAATATATAAAGTGTAAAACCCGCCAAAGATGCTCCGACATATTTTTGAACCTTGGTATACAATGTAAAAGCTATAATACCAGGTGAAATTGCAGCAAAAAGAACCCAAAAAATAAAATTATTATTAAACTCAGTATTAAAAAAATATATTTCTTCAATTAGATAAAAAGGAAAAAGAGATATTGCTCCAAAAAGAGAAATAATTGTAAATCTTCCCATTAAACTAAAATTACTTTTCCAGTTTAATAAATATATAGAATAAACAGCCCACCCAATAGCTGCACCTATCATCCATAAATCTCCTGATGTAAATTTTAAATTGAGTAATAATTGTAAATTACCCTTGCCTATAATTGTTAAAACTCCAATCAGACAAATTAAAAGACCAATTATTCTTGAAGATGTAATTTTATCTTTAAAAAACATTACAGATAGAATGATTATAAATATAGGTGATGATGTATAAATGATACCCATATTAGCCATTGTAGTTGACATTCCCGCAATAAAAGGAAAAGCTCCACATACTCCACATCCCATTGAACCTAGGAAAAATAATTTCCAAAATTCTTTGTTTAAATCTTTTTTCTTTTTTAATATTTCACTTAAGAAAAAAGGAGATAAAATGAAAAAAACAGTTAGCCACCTCCAAAAAGCTAAAGAAATTGGTGGAACATATTCCACTCCTCCACGAGCTACAATAATGTTAGATGCCATGAAAACAGGCTGTATAAACAATAACAAATAAGGGAAGTAGGAATTATTTCTTGTCAATGAAGGCTTCATAAAGCATCATGACAATAACTATGGCCATTAATATGTAAACTGGTAAAACATCTTTGAAACCAATCATTGGAGACCGAGTTAATGTTGTTGCCAAGCCTAGCAAAAAAGCTATCGCAAGACCACATCCAACTATTGTTGTTAACCTACTCATCAATCTTTACAATTTTTTTCCAACCAGTTAGCTGTTCCAAGAAATCTTAGATCATCTAGTTTATCTCCAACTAATTGAACACCTAATGGTAAATTATTTTGTCCTGTTAGTAAAGGTAAGGAAATTGTAGGTAATCCCATATAAGTCCATATAGTACAAAACTCAGGACTTCCTGTAAATTTTAAACCTTTATCGGCGACACCTGTGGAACAAGGTGTAAGAACACCGTGGTAGTCTTCAAACACTTCACTGTATGATCTATAGCTTTGTTCCATAAAGTCAACCGCCTCTGTATACTGGGTAGCTGAATACTTCATTCCCCTCTCAATGGCTTCAACTAATTTTTTTCCTAGTTTATTTTTTGAGTTTTTATAAAAATTTTGAAAACTATTTGCCATATCTGTCTCATGAATAACTTGGTGGTAGTGGTGAATTTCTTTAAAATAAGATGGTTCATCAAAAAGTTCTATATTTTTTTTGAATTTTTTAATCAAAAACTCAAAAGCCTTTTGTGACTCTTTGTCAATGTTCTTCCAATTTTTTGTTTTATAAAAAATAAATTTTGGTTCAAAATGTGGGCCCTTTTTGCACTCATCTAGCATATTTTCTGCAGAGTAATGAATGGTATCTTTGTCATATAGGTCCTTTTTAATTAAAGACTTTGCTATTAAAGCCACATCCAACACACTTTTTCCAAATACTCCAACATGGTCTAATTTTGAAGACTGTTTAAGCACACCATTTCTTGAAATTAAACCATAAGATGGTTTGTAACCAACAACTCCACAGTATGATGCTGGTCTAATGATAGATCCCTTTGTTTGTGATCCAACTGTTAATGGCGACATGAAAGCACCTACGGCTGCAGCAGACCCACTTGAAGATCCTCCTGGAGTTCGAGATTTATCATGAGGGTTAGTTGTTTTCCCTGGATCAAAATAAGCTAATTCCGTCGTAACTGTTTTGCCCATGATAATAGCACCTGAAATTTTTAATAAGTTAACTACCTCTGCATCAGAACTTTCTGGCGTTCCTTTTCTTAAAACAGTGCCACACTCAGTTGGCATGTCTTCTGTACCAATTATATCTTTAACACCAATTGGTAAGCCATGAAGTGGTCCCAATGGTTTGCCTGATTTCCTGTGCTCATCCTTTTCTTTGGCTTTTTCTAAAATATTTTTTTTATCAATATAAGCCCAAGCCTTAACTTCCTTTTCAAATTTATCAACTCTTTCAATAAAAGCTTTGCATACCTCTTCACAAGAAATTTCTCCAGATTTCAATTTTCCAACCAATTCATTAGCTGTAAGTGAAACGATATTGTTCATTTGTTATTAATTAGCAAATAATGTTTCTGGAAGCCAAAGTGCAATACCTGGGAAAAGATACATCAATACCATAGCTAATATTACTATGAGTAAAAACGGCATGATACCACTAAAGATCTCAAGAAGCTCAACATTTTTTGTTTGAACACCTTTTAAGTAATACGCCGACATGGCCATAGGTGGTGTCAAAAATGAAGTTTGAAGATTTAATGCAATTAACATCGCAAAGAAATAAGGATTAACCCCAAAAAATTCTACTAATGGTAAGAATATCGGCACAAAAATTATTAGTATTTCTGTCCACTCCAAAGGCCATCCAAGCAAGAATATTATTAATTGTGTAATAATTAGAAATTGCCATGGAGCTAAATTCATTGATTTGAAGAAATGTTCAAAAACTTCATGTCCCCCTAAATACGAAAATACAGATGCAAATGTCCAGGACCCTATGAATAACCACATTATCATCGCTGTAGTTTTTGCTGTTAAGAAAACTGACTCTTTAAAATTTTTCCATTTGAGTGTTTTATAGAAGTAAGAAAGAACTAAGGATCCAAATGCCCCCACTGCTGCTGCCTCTGCCGGAGTCGCAAGACCGCCAAGAATTGTACCAAGAACAAGAATAATCAGTGAAAACAAAGGTAAAAAAGAGACTAAAACTTCTTTCATTATCACTGCAGTTGGAGGAATTTCTTCTTGCGGTGGTTTAGGTGCAATAGATGGATTTAGATATGCTCTTGTAATAGCATATATAATATAAAGGCCCGCAAGTAATAAACCAGGAAATATTGCTGCCGCAAAAAGTCTTAGGGGTGAAAGCTGCGCAATTACAGAATAAACGATAAGCATTATACTTGGAGGAATTAAAATACCTAAACACCCTCCTGAACAAATTACACCAGAGGCAAATTTTTTATCGTAACCTGCTTTTACCATGGCTGGCCATGCCAAAAGACCCATCAGAGTAACTACAGCACCTATTATGCCTGTCGCAGTTGAGAACAGAGCGCATGTTATTAAAGCAGCTACAGCCATTGAGGCCGGTAACCTGTGTGAGGCAAGTCTTATTGCAAAAAATAACCGGGAAACTATACCTGCTCTTTCAACTAAATATCCCATAAATAAAAAAAGAGGCACGGCTGTTAAAACGGTATTATCCATAACAGTATAAGTATTTTGTACGAATAATTGAAAAATCCTGTTGTCTAATAGATGTTCCATTCTTGAAGGATCATAGTAAGCATAATAACCAAATCCTACTCCCATTGCCATTAAGGTAAAGGCAATAGGGAAACCCAATAAAACTGCAAATAAAAATATTGCCATCATAAAAATTGCTATTTCTGGATTTGTTAAATTAAATAACATCTTTTTGATCCTCCTCTTGTGAAGTTCTCATTAAAATTTTTTCTGTTTCTTCTGCAACAACCATTCGGGCCGGCCAATGACCAGTTTGTATACAAATTATTGATCTAAACACTTCACTTATACCTTGAATAATTAATAAAACGCCCGCAGCTGGTATTAACGCCTTTGCCATGTAAATTTGTATTTGAGCTGGGCTATTCCAACTAGTCTCTTTTATTTTCCATGCTAAAGCTGCATATTCATATCCATAAAAAGCTAGAGCTAGAACACCTGGAAAGAAAAATATAAAATATAAAACTAAATCGATGTAACCTTGGATCTTTGGTCTAAAAAGTCTGTAGACCACATCACCTCTTACATGAGCCTCGGTTGATAGAGTGTACGCACCAGCCATCATAAAGATTGCGCCATACATCTGTAAACTAAAATCAAAATTCCAAAGTGTCGGAGCATTAAAAACCTTTGCCATAAAAACCTCATAGCAAGTACCGCCCATAAGAATTACTATTAACCAAGAAAATGCTTTTCCTGCTGAAGTACTCAGATGGTCTGCAAAATAGATAAATCCCCTCATTGTCTAAAACTATTACAAATATTTAAAGATTGCTATCAAAAAAAAGGGGGCAATAAGCCCCCTAATTTTTTATAATTTAAATTATATTAAATTTTTACACTTCCAAGTTTTCCAAACTCATTTTCATAAGCCAGTCTGTAATTTGGCTGATTCATCAATAAGTACTTCATAACTCTTTTAGCGTAAGCTTTCTGTGAGTCTACAATTTTCTTAAAGAAAGGATCTTTTTTATTAAAGTCACCTATAACTTTATCCCATCCTTTAAGTTGCTCACCTAAAATAGCATCAGAAGTTTGATAAACATTTACTTTATGTTGATTCATTAACTTCGAAAGGTCAGCTGAATATCTAACCAGTGCTTTGAAGTAGTTATCTGAGTTTGCAGCATAAGCAGCATTTTTTAGAATAGCCTGGTGTTTAGGTTCTAAACTATTAAATGTCTTCTTATTAATTGGGATTTCAAACATCTCTTGTGATTGGTGGAAGCTACCTAAGTGATAGTGCTTAGATACATCTTGCATACCAAACTGAGAGTCTGAAGTTGGGTTGTTAAACTCAGCGGCTTCAATCAAACCAGTTTTCATAGCTGGCTGTATTTCACCACCTGGTAATTGTCTAACTACCATTCCCATTGCTGTTAGAACGTTTGTAGCTAATCCTACAGTTCTATACTTCATACCTTTTACATCAGACACTTTGGTAACATTTTTCTTAAACCAACCAAAAGGCTGAGCAGGCATCGGCATATGGAAGAAACCTATGTAATCGAAACCAACTTTTGATAAAGTTTCTTCATATAGTTTTCTACCTCCGCCATATTCTATCCATCCCATTACTTCTTGAGATGATAGACCGTATGATGGACCTGTACCAAACAACGACGCTGCTGGATTTTTCCCATACCAGTACGCTGTTACCCAGTGACCCATATCTAGAACTCCCGAACTTACCGCTTGTCCGATTTCAGAAGTTTTAACTACTGCTCCAACTGGCTGAAGGTCAATTTTCAATTCACCACCAGACATATCTTGAACCATCTTGGCATAGTCTCCTGCCATTTCAAAGAATATGTTTGCACCAGAAGGCCATGCAGCTTGCATCTTTAAAGTTTTTGGAGCTCCTAATGCAATGCTTGGCATTGCTACTGAAGCCGCCGCTGCTGCACCTGTCGCTGCAGCTACTTTAAAGAACTTACGTCTTGATGGAGTTTTTACTCCTTTTCTTTTATTTGACATATGTCCCCCTTAATTAATTAATGAAATATTTAAGCATAATATCTAGGTGGAGTCTCTATATCTTTTTAGAATAATTAAAAAGATTCAATTTATAATTGTACTAATTTACTAAATCTTGAGGTTTTTCGCCTTTAAAAAACATTTCTAAATTTTTAGTGGCTCTAAAGGCCATATCCCATCTTGTTCTTTTAGTAGCACTGCCCAAATGAGGTAATAAAAAAATATTTTTCAACTTTAGATATTCTGGATGGATTTTTGGTTCTCCATTATAAACATCTAGCCCATAAGCGAACACTTTTCCATTTTTTAGAGCTTCGATCATAGCATCATCATCAACTATATCGCCTCTTGCTGCATTTCCAACCACAGTATTTTCTTTTAAATAGCACAATGTCTCTTTATTGATCAATTTTTTCGTTTTTGGTGTAGCGGGACAATTGATAGATAAAAAATCACTTTTTTCTAAGAGACTTTTCAAGTCTTTGTGAAAAATAGCTCCATTTTCTAATTCTGGTTTTAATTTAGATCTATTGTGATAATGAATTTCCATATTGAAAGCTTTAGCTCTTTTTGCAACAGCCCTTCCTATTCTTCCCATCCCAATAATACCTAATCTTTTATTTGACATTTGCTTGCCAAGTAAAAAATCCCAAGACCACTTCCAATTTTGAGTTTCAGCTGCCAAACGACCCTCGTAAGCTTTCCTTGATGCTCCCAATAACAAAAGTATTTGTATGTCAGCTGTGGCGTCTGTTAAAACATCTGGTGTATTGGTAACCGCAATCCCTCTTTCCCTTGCAGCCTTAAAATCAATATTTCCAAAACCAACAGCACCATTAGCAATAATCTTGATTGAACTAGAAAGTTTAGAAATGGTATCTGCGTTAATCGGATCTGAAACAGAACTTAAAATTCCATCATAATTTTTTGAACCCTCAATTATTTCTTTTGAAGTATAAATTTTATCATCTTTGTTTAGGGTAACTTCGAATAAATCTTTGAGCTTCTCCTCATTTTCAGGCAGAAGTCTTCTTGTGACAAATATTTTTTTTTTCATCTTAAAAATTCTTCAATTTATATGGCTTAGGGCCTCCAGTGAACCAATCTAGTAATTCAACAGTATGAATAATTGGTATTTGGGTTCCAGCAGAAATTTGCGTCATGCATCCAATATTTCCCGTTGAAATGAAATCCGGAGAAATTTTCTCGATATTTTTTACTTTATTTTTTAATAATGACTCGGCCATATCTTGATGAAGAATATTATAAGTACCCGCAGAACCGCAGCATAAATGTCCTTCTGGGATATCTAATACTTCGTTACCAGTTTTTGAAATTAAATCTTTTGGTTGCTGATGAACTTTCTGCCCATGTTGCATCGAACAAGCTGAGTGATAAGCTATTCTATATTTTTTATCATTACTAATGTTGATATTTAACTTCAAATTTTCATCTAGAAATTCTGTTATATCTTTAGTTAATTCTGAAATTTTTTTTGCTTTCTTTTTTAAATCCTTATCATTTTTAAAAATATGTCCGTAGTCTTTTAAGGTTGTTCCACATCCAGAAGTATTGCTTATAATGGCATCCAAGCCATTTTTAAGATATTCATCATGCCAACTTTCTATATTATTTTTAAATGAAGCATGTGCTAATTTTTTTTTCCCTAAGTGATGATTTAAGGACCCACAACAATTTATATCAGGCATGACAACAACTTCAACATTATGCCTATTTAAAAGTCTTATAGTTGACTCATTTATTTCAGGAGAAATGACTCTTTGTACACATCCAGTTAACAATGCGACTCTCGAAATTTTTTTTCCATTAGTAACTTCATAGATTTTTTTTTCTTTTATTTTTTTGCCTGGAATTTTACTAGGCATCAAATTAACTGCATTTTTTAAAAATTTTGGAAGTAAAAAACTAAATGGCTTTATTATTTTGGCAGATACAGCCATTAGTAAAAAAACATTTGGTCTTGGTAAAACAAACGAGAGAATGTTTCTAAACAATCTGTCAAAGAAAGGTCTTTTGTATGTTTCTTCAACATAATTTCTTCCATGATCAATTAGATGCATATAGTTTACACCCGAAGGACAAGTAGTCATACAAGAATAACAAGATAAACAACTATCAATATGTTTGGTTATTTCTTTAGTAGCAGGTTTTTTTTTCTCCAGCATATCTTTGATCAGATATATTCTTCCCCTTGGACCCTCCAATTCTTCACCGTTAATTCCGTACGTAGGGCATGTGGCATTACACATTCCACAGTGAACACATTTTCTTATAATTGTTTCACTGGTCTTATTATCTTTGTCCAGAAGTTGTTTGTCAGTAAATGATGTCTGCATTTAAATTCCTGTATACATTTTTCCCGGGTTAAAAATTCTTTTTGGGTCAAAACTCCTTTTAATTTTTTCACTTATTTTATACTTAATTGGATCTATTGTAAAAATATCAGCAGAGGCTTTAAGGTCCTCCTCAACTTTGATCAATGTAACATACCCTTGATGTTTTCTAGCTAAATCCTTTATTTCGCTGAGTATTTTAGTATTTAATTGATCAAATAAAGCCCAGATCAGACTGCCTCCCCAATCGATAAAATATTTTACTTCGTGATTTTTTAGATTTTTAATAACCTGTAAAGTCTCACTAATTGGAACCACTATTCTTAATAAATTACTTTTTACATTTTTGAAGACTTCCAAATTTTTTGTTCTATTCCAAAAGATATTACTTTGCGCATTATCTAAAATGGAAAGTTCTTGATCTATTAGTTCAAGTTCTTTTGATAATCTTTCTAATCTGTGATCAACTGAATTTGATGGGCCTTCGATCCTGATAGCCGTTAAGCCACCCTCATGTGTGAGATCATTTAAAATAAAATTTTTTCCATAATAATCTGGATAAAAAACTCCGCCCGATGGATCGGTTGAAGAGGATAGTGCCTGACCTAGATAACCTAAAGCTTTTTTAAGATGAGGATTCTTAATTATAAGGGTTTTGCTAGTTTCTGGTTTTGGTAAAACTTTTATCGAAATTTCAGTTAATATAGTAAGTGTTCCAAAAGATCCCGAAACTAATTTACTTAAGTCATATCCAGTAACATTTTTTACTACTGTTCCTCCTGATTTTATAGTTTCGCCTTTTCCGTTAATTCCTTGAAAACCAAGTATATGATCCCGCACGCTACCAACCTTAAATCTTCGTGAACCAGCAAAATTACATGAAACAACTCCTCCAATTGAGCCGCTGTTACTTTCTCCAGAAAATAAGTAACCAAAATCATTAGGCTCAAAAGCAAATTGTTGATTATTTTTTTCTAATTCATCTGTTATTTCTTTTAACGGTGTCCCCGATTTCACTTTAATATAAAGTTCCTCAGGCTTGTAATCAATAATACCTTTGTAGTTTGAAAGATCTAGAGTTTTTTCAGATTGGAAATTTCTTCCTATTTTATTTTTAGATTTTAAACCATTAATTTCTAAAGGAATATTTTTTCTATAACAGTGCTTTACAATCTCAACTATTTCTTCTCTAGTGGATGGTTTAAAAATATTTTGGTTAAAATCTAGGGATGTCTGGGAACTTTGTTTTTCCTCCATGGACATGAACTCTTCCTTCCTCAGCACATTTTCTAAGTATTGGATAAACTTTTCCTGGATTTAATAAAGAATTCGGATCGAGTGCTACCTTGATAGTCAATTGTTGCTGGATATCTTTATCATTGAAAGCTTCACACATTAACTCTCTTTTTTCTATTCCAACTCCATGCTCACCTGTAAGTGCACCACCAACTTTTACACAATACTTTAAAATATCAGCACCAAATTCTTCACATTTTCTTAAAGACTCTTTATCGTTTGCGTCAAACATTATTAGTGGGTGAAGATTTCCATCGCCTGCATGAAATGCATTAGCAACTGGTAAATTATATTTCTTTGATAATCTAGAGATTTCATTTAAAACTTCTGCAAGTTTCCCTCTAGGAATTGAACCATCCATGCACATATAATCAGGTGCTAAAACTCCACAAGCCGGAAAAGCTGCCTTTCTGCCTGCCCAAAATTTTAATCTTTCTTCATTTGACTTACTAATTTTTAAACTTGATGAATTGTTTTTTTCAGCAATTTCTTTAGCCTTCTGAATGTATGCTTCAACTTCATGTTCAGTTCCATCAAATTCTACAATCATCATTGCTTCAGCATCTGTTGGGTAACCTGCTTTAGAATAATCGTTAGTCGCTTTGGTAAGAGCTTTATCCATAATTTCCATCCCAGCTGGTATGCATCCTTCTGCAATTATTTGAGCGACACAGTTCCCTGCATCCTCGATTGATGGGAAACCAATTAAAGCTGCCTTGACAACTTCAGGAGATTTTAGAATTTTTACTGTTACTTTTGTGATTACACCTAGGAGACCTTCAGAACCAGTCATTAATCCTAAAAAATCATATCCCTCGGCATCCATTGTTTTGCCGCCAAAAGTAGTTATGGTTCCGTCCATTAAAACTACTTCAATACCTAATAAATTATTTGTTGTGGCTCCGTACTTTAGTGAGTGAACCCCGCCGGAATTTTCTGCAACATTTCCACCGATAGAGCATGCAATTTGGCTCGACGGATCTGGAGCATAATAAAAACCTTTTTCTTGAACTGCTTGTGTTATTGCTAAGTTTGTGACGCAAGGTTGGGTCACGACACATCGATTCTCGTAATCAATCTCTAGGATCTTGTTAAATTTACCCATCGCTATCAAAACACAATCTTCTAAAGGCATAGAACCACCTGACAAGCCGGTTCCTGCCCCTCTGGGCACTACTTTAATTTTATTCTCGTTACAATATTTTAAAATTTTACTAACCTCATTTACACTCTCAGGCATAACTACCAAAAGAGGCATTTGTCTATATGCTGTTAAACCATCAGTTTCAAAAGGTCTCAGTTCATCAGGGTTCGAAAGAACATTTTTAGAATTAATGATAGCTCTAAGATCCAAAGCAATTTTGTCTTTTCTAGACAAAACTGAACTATCAACTTTTGGCATTTGCAAACTACTCATAGATCTCCCTACTTAAGCATTTTTGAAATTTTTTCTAGTGCTTTTTGAATGTTGTCCCTTGAAGCTGCGAAGCTAAATCGTACAAAATCTGTGGATGTCTTACCAAAAGCAGTACCTGGCACAATTGCCACACCAGCCTCATGCATGCATCTTTTAGAAAATTCACTTCCACTCATACCTGTACCTTTTACATTTGGAAAAGCATAAAATGCACCTCCGGGCATACTACATTCCACACCTGGTAAATCGTTCAGTCCTTTATGTATTAATTTTCGTCTTTGATCAAATTTTTCCATCATATGATGAATAGAATCATCAGGTCCGTCTAAAGCTGCTATTCCCGCAAACTGAGAGGGAGCGTTTACACAAGAGAAACTATTTATTGCTAACTTAGTTACATGAGGAATTAATTTTTCTGGCCACACACTCCAACCCATTCTCCATCCAGTCATGGAGTAGGCCTTGCTCCATCCATCTAAAACAATTAATCTATCCTGTAAATCAGGGTAATTGAAAAAAGTTGGCATTTCTTTTCCATCAAATATTTGTCTGCTATAAATTTCATCACTAAGGATTGTAACATGTGGATATTTCTTTAATCCTTCAGCAAGAAAATCAATTGCTGGTTTTTCAACAAAACTTCCTGTTGGATTATTAGGATTTATTATAATCACAAGACGAGTCTTATCGGTTATTAGAGATAAAATTTTTTCGGGATCAAATTTTAAATCTTTTTCCTCAGTTAAATCATAAGGTACTGCTTTCGCGCCTGTATAATTAATCATAGATTCATAAATTGGGAAGCCTGGTGTGGGGTGAACAATTTCTGCGCCAGTTTCGCCAATCATTTGAATTGCAAAATACATTGTTGGTTTCCCTCCTGGCATAATCATAATCTGGTCAGGGCTCACTTCCTTTTTATATAAACTTTTAATTTTTCTTGAGACTGCTTGCCTGCATTCAACAATTCCATTTGCTAAGACATATCCATGATGTCCGTCATCAATAGCTTTTTTGGCTGCGTCCATAATATGTTTAGGTGTCATAAAATCTGGCTGACCTAAACCTAAATGAATCATTTCTTTACCTTGAGCTTCTAATTTCTTTGCTTCAGCTAAAACACTGAAAGCTGTCTCTGTTCCAAGTCTATCTAAGTTTTTTGCTAATTTCATATTCTAAACCTAATATTTATTATCACTTTTGGAAACTAGTTTTTTTGCATCACCTGTACGCAATTTTCGTTTTATTGAGCTCTTTTATGCTTTTGCATCCTAATAAAATCATATCTCTCCTGATTTCCTCTCTCATTCTTTTAAGAATTTGCTCAACTCCTTTTTGACCTCCTGCCCCTAATGCAAACAAAAAGCCTTTTCCGAAACTGCAGGCTGTTGCTCCAAGAGAGAGAGCTTTAAGAACATGAGTTCCTCTTCTAATACCACCGTCTAAAATAATTTCTATTTTTCCTCCAACTGCATCTGCAATAGCAGGCAATTGGTCAAAAGGTGATCTTGATCCATCAAGTTGTCTTCCACCATGATTTGAAAGCATAATTGCTGATGCTCCAATATCAACTGCTCTTTTAGCGTCCTCAACGGACATAACTCCTTTTAAAGCAAATGGTCCGCCCCATTTCTTCACCACATACTCTGCATCTTTCCAGCTCATTGCTGGGTCATACTGTTCATTAATGTACTCCATTACACCTTTAGCAATACTTGATCCGTTTTTAGTCCAGTGAGAAACATTAGCCAGTTGAAACTTTTCATGGATTAAATAATTAAATGCCCACTTTGGATGCATCGCAAAACTCATTAAACTTTTTAGAGTAAGCTTAGGGGGAGTGGTAAATCCCCATCTATGATCTCTTTCCCGGTTCCCTGCAACCACAGTATCAACTGTAAGACACATCGCTTTAAATCCAGAGCTTTTACATCTATCAATTAAATTATCTGTGAGACCTTGATCTTTATGAATATAAAGTTGAAAAAGTTTTGGTCCACCTGAAATGTTAGCTACTTCTTCAATCGAGGAAGTTGCCATAGTTGACATACTGTAGAAAGTTCCAAATTTTTCCGCAGCTCTGGCTGAAGCCTTGTCTCCATCGTGATGGTAAAGTCTTTGCATTGCGGTAGGTGATAAAAAAATTGGTAAATCAATCTTTTGACCGAAAACAGTAGTAGATAAATCTGGTTCGCCAACACTCGCTAAAATATTTGGTACTAAGTCACACTTTAAAAAAGACTCTGTATTTCTTCTCAATGTAGTTTCGTCATCAGCCCCACCATCTATGTAATGAAATATAGGTGCTGGAAGATTTTTTTTTGCTAATCTTCTAAAATCATCGAAATTATAACAATCATTTAAATTCATTGTTATTAGAAATTTTTAGAAAAAGTTATTGTTTGATTGTCTATACCCGGATTTATATCTCCCCAATCATTATTTGAAATGTGACTGTAGGTATATCCGATTTTACTATTTTCAAATATATTAAAATCTAATCTTACTTCGCTTTTAAATTCTAAAGCTGATCCCAAATCCTTACCGTCTCCAGCCTCATAATATCCAGGTGTGAAACTTGGTCTGATAGAAATTAGTCCTATGTCGTAAATGGCTTCGACACCTGTGTAGAGATAAATTGAATTTTTATCTGAAACGAATCCTCCTGTTATTGGAGAAATTTTACCTAAAAAAGTATTTCTGAACTTATTGTTATCTCTATGTTCTAATCCAACAAGCTTAGCTTGGTCATCACCTTCTTCGTCAATCGTATCAAAAACTCCTGTATAAAAAGATAGGTTTGTATCATTTGCCTGAGATTGGCTCATACAAATACACAGTATCATTATAAGAGTAGATAGTTTTTTCATAAGTGAGAAACTACTATCTAAATTTCAAAATGTATAGTTTTTTATTTATTTTGGCGTTTTTTTCTTAAATTTTTTAAAAAAAACATTACTCCAAATATTACAAATAAATATGGAATTACCCAGAGCATTAAGTTTGGAATATTTAGACTCGGTTTGTATACAATCCAATCTCCATACTTGCTTGATAGAAAATTATAGATTTCTTTCTCATTTTTGCCTTGGCTAATTTTATCACTCACAACACTTTTAATTGTTTGAGCAAAATCGGAATTAGAATCCGCAATTGATTGTCCTTGGCAAACTAAACAGCGGATATTTTTAAAGATTTTAATCTCTAGTTGAGAGAAATTTTGACTCATAACAGAGTTTAAAGAAAGTAAATTTAGAATCAATAAATAGAAAATTATCTTCTTCATTTTGTTACGAGAGAATTTATCTCTTCATAATCCTTATTGTTAATTGGACCAATATATCTTTTAATAATTATCAAATTTTTATCTATTAATATGCTTTCTGGTATACCATAAATACCAAAATCAACAGAACTTTTGCCTGTCTCATCTAATAACAAATGATCATATGGATCTCCTAGATTAACTAAAAATTTTTTAGCACTTTTTGTATCATCCTTAAAATTGATGCCATAAATTTTTAATTTATCTATTTTATTTAACTTCATCAAAAAAGGATGTTCATCTTTACAAGGTGGGCACCAGGAGGCCCAGAAATTAAATAATTTAAAATTTGATTTATCTAAATCACTTTTCGTTAAAATATTGTTAGACTTAACGGATGTTAGCTCAAATTCTGATATCTGTTTTCCAACATTATCACGAGTATCGTATTTTTGATTATTTTTAAGACCAAAAAAAAATATCATAAACACAAATATTATTAATAGTAAAATGAAGTATGCTGTAAAATTAATCTTGCTCATCTTTTATAAAATAACCTTAGAAATCCCCCAAGACTCATGATTAAAACTGAGAGCCAAAGCCAGCTCATAAAAGGTTTCACTTGGACTTTTACATTATAATATTCAGAATTTTGTAAATTACTCATTGTTAAATAATAGTCATTAAAGATTGTTGATTTTATGCTAGCTTCATACGTTAAAGTCTCTGGATTTTGATAAATTCTAATTTCAGGCTTAAGTTCTTTGATGAAATTTTTATCATTGTCCTTGAGTTCAAAATTACCAATTATAGACTTATAATTTTGACTATTTGTTAATTTTAAATCTTTAAATTTTAAATCAAAATTATTTAATTTCTTAATTTCTCCTGTTTTTATATTTACGTCATATTCTTTAGAGAAGTTATGATTTAAACCAATAAATAAAATTAGTAATCCAAATCCTAGATGTGATACTGACCGAGAGATCAAAGTTATTTTATTTAATTGAATTAACTTAATTACATCTAAAAAACTCATAATTATAAGAAAAAAAGAAGTTATAAAAATGAGATTAGAAATTAAACTAGTAGATTTAAAGATAACTGATATGATTAGGTTTAAAACGAATGACAAAATTAAAATTGTTAAAAGTTTTCTTATTGGAAATTTAGTTTTGATCCACTTAGACTCTGGGCCTAAGCTCATTAATATTAAAAAAACTATAACAAAAGGTATTATTACTGTATTATAGAATGGAGGCCCTACCGAAATTTTAGTGTTAAAAATGACCTCAGTAAAAATTGGATAAACTGTTCCTAGAAAAACAGTAACTAAGTAAAAAATCATAAACCAATTATTTGATAAAATGAATGTTCCTCTGTCTAAATTGTATCCTTGGATAGAGTTTCCTCTACTATGTTTTATAAAAATAAAAAATGAAACTAAGCAAGCTAAAAGTAATATTATTAGGATGTATAATCCTCTTGTAGGATCGTTGGCAAATGTATGAACTGAGTTTAAAATACCTGATCTTACTAGAAAAGTTCCTGCGATAGTTAATACAAAAGTCATCAAACACAAAATTAAAACCCAGGAATAGAGCTGACCTTTTTTCTCTAAAACTATTATTGAATGCATGAGTGCAGTCATACAAAACCATGGTAATAGAGAGGCATTTTCCACAGGATCCCAAAACCAAAAACCCCCCCAACCGAGTTCATAATACGCCCAAACAGATCCTGCAAAAATACCTAGCGTTTGAAAAAACCAGGTAAAAATTACCCAATTTTTAATTGAAGCAGCAAATTCTTTTGCAGGTAAATTTGAAATCAAAGCTCCAATTGCAGAAGAGAAATAAATCGATGAGCCTACAAAGCCGATATAAAGAAGAGGTGGATGAATAGCTAAAGCAGGATCTTGTAATATTGGATTCAAGCCCAAGCCTTCAATAGGCGCTGGATTAATAAGTAAAAAGGGGTTCGAAGTAAAAAATAAAAATAAAATGAAACTCAAAATCAAAAAATTTTGTGAGATTAATGAAAATAACATAAATTTTTTTTCATATTTTTTTCCATAAACTAAGAATAAAAAATTAAAAAACACCATAAGTGTGATCCACAACAATAAACTTCCTTCATGGTTTCCCCATGTGCCTGCTATTTTATAAATTAAGGGTTTTTGAGTGTGTGAGTTCTCGAAGACAGTAGTCAGTGAAAAGTCAGAGATAATAAAACCAACTATTAATGTTAATAGGCAGGTTACTACAAATGTAACTTGCAAAAGAGATAAATGGTAAATTTTTTTTGAAATATTTATTCCTAACGAAGTTATAGAATTAAAAGAAAAGTAAATTATTGATAAAGTTGATAATAAAATTAAAATTATTAGTGAATTTCCAAAAATACTAATCATTTTTTTTTATTTCTTTAAGCTCTGGAGGAATATAATTTTCATCATGTTTTGCAAGAATTCTGTCAGCTAGGAAAAATTTTTTGTCACTGAATTTTCCTTCAGCTATAACCCCCTTTTCTTCAGAAAAAAGATTTGGAACAGTCCCTTTGTAACTAACTAAAATTTCATTTTTAAAATCAGTTATCACAAATTTTATCTCGTTATCATCGACATTGATTGATCCTTTTTTTACCATCCCGCCAACTCTTAAAGACTGACTTTTATTTTTTTCCAATATATCGACGGAACTAAATACTTCAGATGGAGTTTTAAAATAAAGTATATTTTTATTTAAAGAACTTAAAATAAAATAAACTAAGAATATCAAAAAAAATATGAAAACGAATATTGATAAAAGTCTATTTTTAACTTTTCTAGTAAGCATCAATAATGCTTCTTATATTATTTGTTATAATTAAGAAAAACTTGGTTTAAAATTTTTGATTTTTTTAATTCCGCAGTTCTCTCAACTTCAGAAAGTTCCAATATTTTGCAAGCTAATTCTTTTTCGTATTTTTTTAGTTTTTTTAATGTTTTGTAATATAAAAAAGCACATGCAAAAACCGTAATACCAAATGAAAACCAAACATAAACACCGTAGCCGTTCATAAATATTAAATCTTTAATCATATTTGTTTAATCCTTTTTTCTTCATTTTAATGATTTCTGTTTTATATTTCATTAGAAAAATTAACGCAGAGAAAATCAAGAAAACTAATAACATTAGGAATAACGGGACTAAAAAACTTGAATGTATAGTAGAAGTGCCAGTAAATTTGATACTTGCTGGCTGATGCAAAGTGTTCCACCAATCTACCGAGTATTTTATAATTGGAATATTTATTGAACCTATTATGGAAAATAATGTTGCTAATTTTAAGCTTCTCTCAACAGGAGATATAAATTTTAAAGATAAGATAATTAAAACATAAAAAAATAAAAGTGCTAACATTGATGTAAGTCTGGCATCCCATGCCCACCATGTTCCCCATGTTGGTTTTCCCCATGCTGCACCAGTTATAATCGCTAAGCATGTGAAAAGTAATCCTATTGGCGCAATAGAATAATTAATTAATTGTAAATTTTTGATTTTAAATACAAAGTTTAAAATAAAAAATAATGTCATTATAGAAAAAGTTGCTAATGACAACCATGCAGAGGGTACATGAACATACATTATTCTTACTGAGTCTTTTTGTATGTAGTCAGGTGGAGAAATTAATAATGCAAATGTTAAGCCAACAGCTAAAGCAATAAAAATTAATGAGCTAAAGAATTTAATAAGTTTGTTTATAATTGAAAAAATAGAAGATGTAGAAAAAATATTAAACATAAAATTTCTTACTACAGTAATGACAGTATGTGAAGATATCATTTGCGCCTAATTGAAGAACGAGAGGGAGTAAGAAGTATGATGTCTCCAATTAGGCTAACAGATTCAACATAATTGATATTAGTGTCATAGATTTGAACTAAAAATGTTTAATTTGTGGCGAGAGATACTAGTTGGATGGTTTTAAATAACTTGATCCTCTTCTTCCAACAAATATCTCCTCGATAAGAGGGTGTTTTACAGGTTCCTTAGAGTCATCTGTCAGTAAATTTTGTTCTGAAACATAAGCTTCATAGGTTACATCATTACTTTCAGCTAAGAGATGATAAAATGGCTGGTCTTTTCTTGGTCTTACATCCTTAGGAATTGATTGGTACCACTCTTCTGTATTATTAAATTCAAAATCTACATCGTAAATAACACCTCTAAAATCGAAGTGTCTATGTTTTACAACATCACCGATCGAAAATTTTGCTATATTTGTTGGCATATACTTTTAAGATAAATATTTTTTACTTAAAATCAACATATAAATTTAATTCAAAAAAATATTATGTTAAGATTGGTTTGTGAATAAGTCTTTCGTTAAATTTTTAGCTGATTTTGGACCACTTTTAATTTTTTTTATTATATATAAAAAAAGCGGCAATGATTTAAGTAAAGCAATACCACCACTGATTATTTCAACTATCGTTGCTGTAGTGATTATTTACTATCTTGAAAAAAAAATCCCTTATGTACCTTTGGTTGGGGCAGTAATTATTTCTATATTTGGTGGATTAACATTGTATTTCAATAATCCAATTTTTATTTATTTGAAGCCAACAATAATAAATTTGATGTTCGCAATAGTCCTTTTAATTAGTAATAAGTTTTTTAACAAAAATCTTTTAAAAACTTTATTACAAACTGCAATAGTCATGAATGATGACGGGTGGAAAAAATTGAATTTAAGATGGGCTTATTTTTTCTTTTTTTTAGCTGCGGTAAATGAGTTAGTTTGGAGAACCCAGACAGAAGAATTATGGGTAAATTTTAAAGTTTGGGCTATACTTCCAATCACTTTATTATTTACTATCATGCAAATTCCTTTAATAAATAAATACAAGCAATGAAAAAATTAAAATTGATTATAAATAACGAAAAAAGGAGTAAATTTAAAAATACATTTTTTATCAGAAAAGAAATGCAAACAATACTTAATTTATACGCAAAGATGGTATCTCATAATGAATGGAAAGATTATGGATTAACCTTAGGACCAAGAGAAATTTCTTTCGATTTTTATCAAAGAAGTTCTGATAAACCAATTTACAAGATTTCAAAAAATTTTAATCCAAAAAGTACTAACGAAAGATTTTTACTCAAAGATAGAAATGGTCTAGTATTAGAAAAAAGTGAAAGTTTAAGTGCACTTATAAAGAAAAGAAATTGGTTCAAGTTTAAAACTGTTGGATAAATTATCTTCTTTGACCAAACAATCTTAATAACATGATAAATAAATTTATGAAATCAAGGTAAAGAGTAAGCGCGCCCATAACAGCTTTTTTACCAATAACTTCTCCACTGTCACTAGCTAGGTACATGTTCTTTATCTTTTGAGTATCGTAGGCTGTAAGTCCAACAAAAACTAAAACTCCAATTATTGAAATAACAAAGTACATCATGCTAGACTTTAAAAATATATTCACTAGCGAAGCAATAATAATTCCAATTAACCCCATGAATAAGAATGAACCTAATTTTGTAAGATCTCTTTTAGTTGTATATCCATAGATACTCATCGCGCCAAAAGTTCCTGCCGTGATAAAAAATACTCTTGTAATACTTGTTCCTGTATAAGCTAAGAAAATTGATGACAAGGAAGCTCCCATCAGTCCAGCAAAAATCCAAAAAACTGTTTGTGCTTTTGATGCACTCATTTTAGCTATTCCAAAACTCATATAAAAAACTACGCCCAGTGGTGCCAACATCACAACCCAAGCAAAACCCGAATTAAATAATGTATTACCTAACTGAGTTAATCCTAAAATTTCTCCGTTAGGACCACTTACAACCGCCATCTTGAATAAAAATAGAGCTATAAACCCTGTTAATGCAACTCCCGATGCCATGTAGTTATAAACTTTAAGCATGTAAGATCTCAGACCTTGATCGATTATTGCATCAGAAACTGATGATTGAGTGGCAGTTTTTTGTTTATTGAATTCCATGAGGTTAATATAGTAATTTTTTATATCTTTTCAAGATCGAATTTTCTAAACTAGTAATATTTAAATGAAATACAAAAAATTAGGGACAACAGATATAGATGTAAGTCTAATTTGTCTTGGAACAATGACCTGGGGCACTCAGAATAATCAAGATGAGGCTTTCGCTCAAATGAATTTTGCCTTTGAAAAAGGTGTGAATTTCTTTGATACGGCCGAACTTTATTCGGTGCCACCTAATTCTGAGTCATACGGAAAAACTGAAACTATGATTGGAAATTGGTTTAAAACAAATAAAAACAGGAAAAAAATAATTCTGGCTACTAAAATAGCAGGCCCAGGTTGTTCATGGATAAGAGGTGGAAAAAATAGTTTTAATGAAAAAGACATTAAAGAAGCAATTGATGGAAGTTTAAAAAGACTCCAGACTGATTATATTGATCTTTATCAACTTCATTGGCCTGAAAGATCTACAAATTATTTCGGGAAAAGAGAGTTTGATGTTGATAAAGAAGAAAAAAGTTGGAATGACTTCGAGACAATTCTAATTGCACTCCAAAAATTTATAAAAGAAGGTAAGATCAGATACATCGGAGTATCAAATGAAACTCCTTATGGTCTTTCAAAATTTTTAGAAATTTCCAAAAATAAAAATCTACCAAGAGTAATGACGGTACAAAATCCATATAATCTTGTTAATAGAACTTATGAAATTGGTATGTCAGAGATATCAATTAGAGAAAAATGTGGATTGATACCTTACTACCCTTTAGCAACTGGATATCTCAGCGGCAAATATAGAAATAATAAAAAACCAAAAAATTCTAGACAAGCTCTATTTAAAGGTTGGGAGAGACACGGAAATCCGATTGCACTAAAAGCTTATGAAGAATACTTTAAATTAGCTGAAGATCACAACCTTTCTCCTGCTAAGCTAGCGCATGCTTTTGTAAACTCTAGACCTTTTGTTACCAGCAACATAATTGGAGCCACTACAATGGATCAACTCCAAGAGAATATTGAAAGTGTAGATGTTACTTTAACTGATGAAATATTAGATAAAATCAATTTAATTCACAATAATAACCCAAACCCATCACCGTAACTCAAGGCATTGAATAAAATAAATTTTAGTATTAAAAGAAAGTTATGAAAGCTAAAATTTTATTTACATTGATATTAACATTTTTTTTGCTAACAAAGGCTTTGGCTAATTCTCCTGTGTCATCAGGAAAATTTAAAAATTGGGAGGCTTTTACTTTAAAAGGTGAAAAAGGGAAAGTTTGCTTCGCTCAAACTATTCCGGTTAAAAGATCTCCCGCTTCTTTTAAAAGAAATGGTTCAAGATTATTTGTTACATTTAGACCCGGTGAGAATATTAAAGATGAAGTGAGTATAACAAGTGGTCACGAATACAAATCTTCCTCAGTGACTGCAAGATCGGGGAAAAATAATTTTTCATTTTTTTCTCAAAATAATTTTGCTTGGCTTTTAGATGAGAGAGAAGAACAAAAATTAATAAAAACCATGAAAAGAGCGACTGATCTTATGATAAAAGCTAATTCAAAAAAAGGAACTCAGTCAACTGATCACTATTCAATGATGGGTTTTACAAAAGCTTATAATACGGCGAAAAAAAATTGTAGTTAATGAAAAAAATTGTTTTGGCCTACTCAGGCGGTTTGGACACATCGATCATATTGAGATGGTTACAAGAAAATTATAAAGCAGAAGTTATTGCGTACACATCAGATATTGGACAAGTTATTGACAGAAAAAAAATAATTAAAAACGCTAAAAGATTAGGAGTAAAAAAAGTAATTATTGAAAATTTAAAAAACTTATTTGTAAAAGACTATGTTTTTCCAATGATAAGAGCACATGCTGTTTACGAAGGACTATATTTATTAGGTACATCGATTGCTAGACCGCTAATAGCAAAAAGACAAATTAAAATTGCTAAAAAATACAAAGCATTTGCAGTTTCTCATGGAGCAACCGGTAAAGGTAATGATCAAGTAAGATTTGAGCTGGGCTACTCATATTTTGGTGGAAAAAAAATTAAGATTATAGCTCCGTGGAGAGAGTGGAAACTTCAATCTAGAGCAGATTTAATTAAATACGCTAAAAAAAATAAAATTCCAATTCCAAGGGACAAAAAAGGAGCGCCGCCTTTTTCGGTTGATGATAACATTTTTCATACTTCAACAGAGGGTAAAGTTTTAGAAAATCCTAAAAACTCTCCGCCAGAATTTATTTTTCAAAGAACAGTTTCACCTGAAAAGGCTCCCAATAAAAAAACTAAATTAAAAATTTCTTTCAGAAATAGTGACCCGATCGCAATCAATGGAAAAAAATTGTCACCGGAAAAACTTTTGGAAAAATTAAATTTTCTTGCTGGAAAAAATGGAGGGGGCAGAGTTGATTTAGTAGAGAATAGATTTATTGGAATAAAATCCAGAGGTGTTTATGAAACACCTGGTGGAACACTGTTATATGTTGCTCATAGAGCAATTGAATCGGTAACGCTTGATAGAAAAACCGCTCATGCAAAGGAAAAGATTATGCCCGAGTATGCTGAATTGGTTTACAATGGATATTGGTTTTCAAAAAAAAGAATGAAACTTCAGAAAATAATTGACAAAAATAGAAAACAAGTTACCGGTGATATAATTTTAAGCATATACAAAGGCAATATCACCATAGTTTCTAGAAGGACAAAAAACAAAGCGTATTCTATGAAAAAAGTTTCTTTTGAAGAAAATAAAACTTTTAATAAGAAAAAAGTCGAAAATTTCATAAAATTTCACTCGAAACAGTTAAATAAGGCTTAAATTTTTGATAGGTTAGAAACTGATGAACAGTTCGATTCGAAATATTCAGCTTGTAGCAGTAATAGTAGTTCTTATTTCAACTATTATCGCATTCTTTCTTGAGATGAAAGAAATGTACGAAAACAAAGATATTACTTTAGCTGATTTACTTTTGATGTTCATTTACATTGAGGTTATTGGTTTAGTAAGATCTTATTGGGAAACTCAATCAGTAAGAATTACTTACCCATTAATTATCGCTATAACCGCCTTAGCCAGATTTATAATTTTACAAGACAAAGAAAGTGATCCAGCTAATCTAATTTACATTTCTCTTGCAATTTTAATAGTAGCAATAGCAACAGTAATAATTCGATTTAGAAATAGTAAATATTTAAAAATTGATAAAACTAGGTCAACTGAGCTTTAAAGCATTCTAAGGTATTTTTTAACAAACAGGC